>JAPLZQ010000109.1 GCA_026394965.1 Candidatus Woesearchaeota archaeon | reverse complement strand
ATTAAATTTTTATTTTTTTAATTGAAATTAAAAAGGGGGGGTAAAAAATGGCAATATTGGGAGGAAGTTGGGGACTTTGGGGAATATTGGCTTTAGTTGCAGCAATATGGGTAATATATGAAGCAGCAACCAACAAAAGCCTTTCAACAGGGCAGAAAGCATTGTGGATTATTTTAGCATTGTTTTTCAGCATAATAACAGCAATTGTGTACTACCTTGTTATGAAGAAGAAGTAAAAAAAATATTTTATTTTTTTATTCAACGTTATCTTATCTTTGCGCCGTCAGCAATGTCAACTGATAGAGTTCCGTTCTTAGGCTTCAGCTGCTTATCGCTCCAGAAGATGCTTTTGTCCTTGACTTCAAGAACTATCTTTGCGAAATCCTCAATGTCAAGCAGTTCTTTTGAGTTCTCCAAATCTCCGCAGAATATCTCTTCTCCCGGATTTCCATCAGGGCGCAAAAGAGAGATTTTCTCAGTTCCGTCAGGATTTATTTCTGATGCTGCAATAAGCATTCCCCTGCTCTCAACGCCCCGAAGCATCTTCGGCTTAAGGTTGCTCACTATTACAATCTTGCTTCCTAAAATTTCTTCTCTTGGAATCCTGTTTCTCAAGCCTGCGACAAGAGTTCTTTCTTCCCCGCCCAAGTCAATCTTCAGAACATAGAGCTTTTCAGCAGAGGGATGCTCTTCAACAGAGAGCACTTTTGCGATTTTTATGCATGCAGGGAACTTCTCTTTTTCCTTGAACTCAATTTTTGCAAAAAGTCTCGGCTCCTCATCAACTGTTCCTGAGTTTACGCATTCCCAGGACAAGTCAGAAAGATTCTTTTCTTTAAAGTGGAAGAGTTTTATTATCTTTTCAGATGACTCTGGAATATACGGGCTTATTAGGTAAGCGATGTATCTTATGGACTGAACAAGATTAAACAGAACTCCTTCAAGCTTGTTCTTGTCTGTCTTTGCTAGAACCCATGGCTCCTTGACTGTGATATACCTGTTTGACTCCTTAATGAGAAGCCACACTTCCTGGAGAGCCTTGTCTATCTCAACATTTTCAACATATTCCCTGCATTTTTCAACTGTATGCTCGGAAAACTCTCTCAGATGCTTGTCATCTGAATCCATTTGATAATTAAGAGGAAGTGATTTTGGAAGATTATTCCCAAGGAATCTCCTGACTAAAGCAGTTGTCCTTGTGATAAGATTTCCGAGTCCGTCTGCAAGCTCTGAATTTAAAACTCGCACAAATTCTTTTTCAGAGAAGTCGCCGTCAGCCCCGAAAGGCATAGCCCTGAAAAGGAAATACCTTGCAGAGTCAACTCCGTACTTTATGAGCTGCTCAATTGTCACAACATTCCCCTTGCTCTTTGAGATTTTATCCCCTTCAACTGTCCACCAGCCGTGCACGAAAACATGCTTCGGAAGCGGCACATCAAGAGACATCAGCATTGCAGGCCAGATTACGCAGTGGAACCAGATTATATCTTTACCAACCAATTGGCAGTCAGCAGGCCAGAATCTGCTGTTGTCTATACCCTCTTTTATTGAGGAGTCAAAGTAATAGTTTACTCCCGAAAGATAATTTGAAAGCGCATCAAACCAGACATATGTTGTGTGGCTCTTGTCTGTAGCAAAGGGTATTCCCCACTTGAGATTCTTCCTGCTCACGCTCAAGTCCTTTAAATCCTCTTTCACCCTCGCGATTATTTCAGGGGCACGGTTCTTTGGAAGGATAAAATCAGGGTGTTCCTTGTATAACTTTAAGAGAGCATCACGGTATTTGCTTAAACGGAAAAAGTATGATTCCTCTGTGATTTTCTCAACAGGATTATTATGAATAGGGCAGCATCCGTCCACAAGGTCTTTTTCAAGATAGAATGCCTCGCATCCTGTGCAGTAAAGCCCCTCATACTCTGCCTTGTAGATGTCCCCTTTTCCATCAATCTTTTTTGTCAATGCCTGAACATTTTTCTCATGGTCAGGGTCGCTTGTTCTTATAAAACGGTCACAATGAATGTTAAGCTTATTCCAGGCATCTTTGAACTGAACTGCCTTCTCATCGACAAATTCCTTTGGAGGCATGCCATTCTTTTCTGCTGCCTCTTCAATCTTCTTCCCGTGCTCATCAAGCCCTGTGAGAAAGAAAGTGTCATAGGAATCAAGTCTGTGCCATCTTGCAATTATGTCTGCTGCAATTGTGGTGTACGCGCTTCCTATATGAGCAATGTCATTAGGGTAGTAAATAGGTGTAGTCACATAGTACTTTTTTCCGCGATTGTGGGATGATTTTTCCATTTTAGCGTTCCTCTCTATAAAACAGGGGAACTATTGGACTTCCATATAAAAATTTTCCTAGAAAGATAGTCCTTCTGAATCAAAAATTTGAAAAAACTTTAAATAGTCATAAAAAAAATTAAGAATTCTGAGGATGGAATCATGAATATAATAGAAGAATGCATGATATGCGGCATCAGACCTGGAATATTCATCTGCAAGTCCTGCGGCATGAGCGTGTGCGAGGACTGCTTTGACAGGGCTAAAAAGGTGTGCAGGGACTGCAGCTCATTCTACAAGGATAAAGAAGAGTAAAAGGTGAGGACAATAAGATTCGCAGAGCTTGCAGAGGTTTATGAGGAACTTGAAAAGACGAGCTCAGGAAATGAACTGAGAAGGATACTCTCAGAGCTCTTCAGGAAGTGCTCAACTGAAGAGATACAGATGATTTCCTACTTAACTCTTGGAAAGCTTGATGCAGAATACAGAAGCCCTGAGCTCGGGCTCGCAGACAAGATGGTTGCAAAGGCAATTGCTGCATCATCTGCTCAGGGCGAAAAAAAGGTCTCAGCGCTTTTCAAGGAAAAGGGC
>JAPLZQ010000108.1 GCA_026394965.1 Candidatus Woesearchaeota archaeon | reverse complement strand
ATAATACCGCACCCATACCATCGGGGGCTTTGGCGGACAATTGACGGAAAGAATACTCCTGAAGAGAGGATGAGAAGGCTTAATCTTCTCCTTGATGAATTCCGCAGAAGAATCAGGATATCCTCAATAGTCAGGCAAAAATAAAGATTTAAATATGGAATTTCAAGTTCTTATGTTAAATGAACAGCCTGTTCTGGATAGAAAACAAAAAATGGGTAGTTGCTGTAACATTTATTCTGGTGCTTATGGCATTTCTTGAATTTGCAGGCAGCGTTTATGATTTAATTAGATACCCTTCATTAAAAGTGAATTCTGAGCCAATGCTGAACAGCTTTGAGAATCCGATTCAAAAAATTGAAACAAATAAAAATCCAGATAATACATCTTTTAAAACAGGGCATAGTTTTATGAATAGCCAGTCAGGAATATTTTCCCTTAAGATGGATTTTCGCTTTTCTGAAAATCAGGATAAAAATTTAAGCTATGTTTTGGCAAGATTTGAAGAGAATAAGAACATAAGCACATTCAAAAGCTATGTTAAAAGTAATAACAGGGAAAAAGTAGCAGATTGGGAGACAATAAACGGTTATTATCTGATTATCACAAATCAAAAAAGCTTACGCGGAACTGTTTATCTGGATAAAATATATTTCAGTTAAATTTGGCTTTCTTATTGTTTGTTTATATTTATTTTTAATATATGAACGAACTTATGGAAAATCTTCATCCGGATTTCCCTTTCTCTCGGCGTATTTAATCCAAGATACCAGCGCATGGTATCATAGCAGGAATCGTTTTTTATGGATATCCCAATCTTATCAATCTCTGTAAAAAGCCTTGACTCTAAAGGGATATGGCATACATTGGATATAATTTCAGATAAATATTTTCTTACCTTAAACATAAACCAAAGGGTTTTCATAAAATCCAGTCGTGTTTCACCAGGATATCCTATAAGCCAAGTGGAATTCACCCTAATTCCTGCCTCATGTATTGCCCGAATGGATTTTTCGGCAATTTGCAATGGCGATTTCCCCATTTTTCTTCTAATCTTTTCTGAACCGCTTTCAATTCCAATGTCCATATTAGTGCAGCCTGCCTGCTTTAACTTTTTAAGGAATGAAATGCTCATATCTTCCCTAGTGATTGCCATTCCTCCCCAGCCAACATTCAGCCCATTTGAGATTATGAGCTCAGAAAGCTCGTTTAGCATTTCCAAATCGCCGTTTAGCATCAAGTCATTGCAATTGAAATTTCTTGCATCATAGGATTTCATTTGCTGTTTCATTTCTGCGAAAATAGACTGCGCTTTCCTTGCCCGGTACTTCCCCCACAAGGCGCAGTCCCTGCAAAATGAGCATCTGTTCAGGCATCCCCTGCTGAACATTATCGGAAGAGTGGCCTTTTCCAAATAATTTTCCGGAGGAAAATCAGAAAAATCAGGAAAGGGAAGAGAGTCAATGTCAATTATTTTTTCCCTTTCGCCGCAGTAAATAAGCGCATCATCTTTCTTTATGAAAGCACCTCTTACATTTCCTATTTCAGAGCGTAGTCCAAGATTTCGCACTATTTCAGAAAGAGTTTCCTCGCCTTCTCCAAAAGTATATGCATCCGCATCCAGGCTCAAAATCTCTTTGTTCTTCTGGCTTAAAAGCAGAAATTCCCTTGAAAGATACGGCCCTCCATAAATAATCTTAATTTCAGGCATTAACTTTCTTAATGCCGAAGAAATCCTGTTTGCAACATCTATTGCCATAACATGCACGCTTATTCCCACAATTTCGCATTCGGTTTTTGCAACTTCACGGACAAATTCATCTATTCTTTTTTCAGAAATATCTTTTCGCTGTCCTTCTGCCAAAGTATTGAATTTTCAAATAACCACATCTTTCTCTCAATCTGGTTTTCATTGTAAAGGATAATATTGAGGTCAAATGATTTTACCTGATGCCCTTCATTCTTCAGCTTTGCTGAAAGGTATGGAATTCCAATAGGCGGCATTTTTACGCCGTACGGCGGAGGATTCACAAGCGCAATTTTCATTTAAACACCTTTATCAGCCAATAAAATCTCTAAAAACTGTTCTTTGCCACCCCACATTAGATTAAACTACTGATTAGTGGATTGTTTAAATAGTTTTATATACAAAAAGATATATAAGCGAAAAGGAAAATTTAGACTTATTATGGAAAAACGCTTATTTTTTATTTCTTTCCTTTCTTTCCCGGATATTTCCCGATAGGTATGAAAACCTGTGCACAAGAAGGATGAAAAATGTTGCAAGAGTGCCTTTCAATCCTGAAATCCCCATCCACTTTTTTATCCTTACTGTGAAGAGGAATGCAAATCTTGGCGCTTCCAGCACTTCCATAACGCAATACCACAAAAACCTGATGTTTCCCCCTGTCTCAAGCATCCTGATTTCAGGATGGTCTGGCTGCTTAAGTTTTGCAATATAGTTGCCCCTTCCATAATTGAAGCTCTGCCTTGCATAAGCCCTCAAATTTGGGGTGCAGTAATGGGTTACTATTGCATCAGGAGCATATAAAAGCTTCAGCCCTTTCTTAAAGCATCTCCAGGAAAATTCCAAATCCTCTCCTGCTGCAATCGGAAAATCCTCATCAAAGCATCCGGCTTTCTTAAAAACCTCTTTCCTGAATGCTGCATTACAGGTTGGGAAGAATATCGCCTCCCTTTTTCCGTTTACATTGTCAAAGAAGGCATTCTTGGTGAGCCCCTGCCCTACTTTTGCAATCAAATTTCCCTTTGGAGGAAGGGTTTCACCGCCGATTATCATTGCATCAGAATCATTTGAGAATGCAGAAAGAATCTTTTCAAGCCAGTCAGGATTTGGAATGCAGTCATCATCAGTAAATGCGATTATTGGAGATTTTGAATTAAGGATTGCAAGGTTCCTTGCTGCTGCAGGACCCTTGTTTTTCTGCCAGGAATATCTTATTGGAAAACCCGATTTTCTGCTGAACTCGCCTACAATCTCTTTTGTTGAATCATTTCCGCCGTCATCTACAATAATCAGCTCATATTCAGATTTGGGAAAATCCTGCTTTGTTATTGCCTCTAAAGCGGGCTTTATTGATTTTCCCCGGTTGTATGTTGGGATTGCAACAGTTATTTTTAGCATGGTTAATCTCCGGAAAAAGGAAAAACTTCAGGGAGTTTAAAAAGGTTGCTGTAATTAAAGATAAAAGAATAGCAGTTAGCATCTCTTATTTTTATTTTGTTTATTTTCTTTTTATTGCTTTCAATTGCAATATTTTAATTGCGAAAAGTATTGCATGATTAATTAAATGCCAATCAAAAGAATTAAGTTATGGGTATCTTACTAAATAGCTTCCAATGGCAAGATAATCCAGCCCCGCTTTTAAAAAAGTGCTTAATGCATCTTCTGGAGAGCATACAATCGGCTCTTCATGCATGTTAAAACTGGTGTTTATAATTGCAGGAATGCCTGAGATATTTCGGTATTGCTTCAGAATTTTGTAAAAAGAAGGATTGTTTTTCTCAGAAACTATCTGGGGCCTTGCGGTATTATCAACATGCACAACTGCAGGCGCTTTTTTTCTCATTAAATCTGTGCAATAAAATGTTATTGTCATGAATTCTGCAGAATATTCAGCACCTTTTAAATTTTTAAAACAATTATTAGCTTCTTCTTTGAGGACTGATGGAGCAAAAGGCATAAATTCTGTTCGCTTCAATCTCTTATTAAGCCAATTGTTTATTTTTTTGTCAGTTGCCTGGCATAAAATGCTTCTATTGCCAAGCGCCCTTGGCCCGTATTCCATCTTTCCGGCAAACCTTGCAACAATTTTCCCTTCAGAAAGGAGTTCAGCTATTTTAATTTCAATGTGTTTATAATATTTGAACTTAAGATTTTTTGCTTTTAAAAAATTTTTAATATAAGCGTCGGAATA
>JAPLZQ010000107.1 GCA_026394965.1 Candidatus Woesearchaeota archaeon | reverse complement strand
AACACTATAGAGGAAATATCCCAAACCCTTCTTATAAAGATTTGTTATTACTAAAAAATGGGGCAAAATCATAAAAATCCGCTGAGAGCGTCCTACTCCGCACTAAAGTGCGGAGTTTGATCGGAAACTCTCTGATTCGCGGATTTTTAGGATGCCAAAAACGGCGCTTTATCTCTAAACTAAAGTAACAAAAATTCGCTAGGCGAATTTTGGAACAAGAAATTCCAAAGGAATTTCTTTGTATTGAGTTTTAGCGCCGTTTTTTAGCATAAAATATTCTTTTGGCGTTCTTTTTCTGTTTTTTTTATCTCTCAAAACCCCGCAAAGTTTTTAAAGAACGCCTATATTCCCGCATTTTATGGAAATCATTTCAAAAGATGAGCTTAAGCTTAACAGAGAGAAATACATTGAAAGCATAAAGTCAGGAGCTATTTTCATCTATCCCACAGACACAATCTACGGAATGGGCTGCATTGCCACAAAATCAAGGCCTGTTGAAAAGGTAAGGAAGCTCAAAAACAGGGAAATTATGCCCTTTTCAGTAATAGTTCCGTCCAAGGACTGGATAAGGAAGAACTGCATAATTCCAAAAGGAGGGGATTCCTGGATTGAAAAGCTTCCGGGCCCTTACACCCTGATTTTCAAGCTAAAGAACAAAGAATCAATTGCAAAAGAGGTAAATAACGGCTGGGATACTCTGGGAGTGAGGATTCCAAAGCACTGGATTTCAAGGGCAGTTGAGCTCCTTGGGCAGCCAGTGATAACAACAAGCGTGAATCTGTCCGGCGAGGAATTCATGACATCTCTTGATAATTTAAATCAGTCCATAAAAAATGGTGTTGACTTCATAGTTTATGAAGGCGAAAAAAAGGGAAATCCGTCTACAATTGTCAACCTGTCAAAAGACAAGATAGAGATAATTACTAGGGGAAAGCAGCTGCCTGAGGGCAATAAATGGAGAGAAAGCCCGATAAGAAGCCTCATAAAGAAAATCGTGAAAAAATGAAAATTCTTGCTTTCGGGGACATCCACGGCGATGTTGGGCTTGCAAAGAAGCTTGCAGAGCGGGCAGAGAAGGAAAATGTTGACCTTGTTGTAATATGCGGCGACATAACCAATGCTGACAAATCAACTGAAAACCTGATAGGACCTTTTGTCAAGAAGAAAAAGAAGGTTGTCTTGGTCCCCGGAAACCATGAAACAGTTGCAACGGCAGATTTTCTCGCAGAGCTTTACGGAGCAACAAACCTGCACGGATACTCAATAAAATACAAAGATGTGGGATTCTTCGGGGCAGGAGGGGCAAACATAGGGCTTTTCCAGCTTAAGGAAGATGAGATTTACAGGCTTCTCAAGACGGGATTTGAAAAGATAAAGGAAATTGAAAAGAAGATAATGATAACTCATGTTCATCCCTCTGAAACTCTTATGGAAAAATTCACAAGCATCTTCCCGGGAAGCACGGGGGTAAGAAAGGCAGTTGAGCGCTTCAAGCCGGATATTCTCCTCTGCAGCCATGTGCACGAGGCAGAGGGCTTGGAAGAAAAAATCGGGAACACCCGGGTTATAAATGTCGGAAGGCAGGGAAAGATAATAAATATTTAAAAAATATATTAAAGAAAAAAGTTTTCTTGGAAATTATCCTTTCATTACTGCGAGCGGAACCAATCTTGCGACAAGCTTTCCGATTCCGAGTGAGTTAGATACTCTTACGACCTCGTCAATATCCTTGTAGACAGAGGGCGCTTCCTCTGCAATCCCGCTCCACGAAACCCCTTTTACATCAATTCCCTTTGCTGCAAGCTCTCTTACCACATCTTCTCCTCTTATGGTTCGGAGGGCCTGGCTTCTGCTTGAAACCCTTCCTGCTCCGTGCGCAGTTGAGCCGAAGCTTATCTCTTCTGCTGTCTTTGTCCCGCAAAGAAGGTATGATGCAGTTCCCATGCTTCCTGGAATTATTACCGGCTGCCCGGCATTCCTGTAAATCTCAGGGATTTCATCGCGCCCTGGCCCGAATGAGCGTGTAGCTCCTTTTCTGTGGATGCACACTGTTCTTTTTTCTCCGTCTATCTCATGCTTTTCAAATTTTGCGATGTTGTGGCAGACATCATACACAATTTCCATGTTTTCTGAAGAGCCGAGGTTCTTCTCAAACACGCTTCTCACCCAGTGGGTTATCA
>JAPLZQ010000106.1 GCA_026394965.1 Candidatus Woesearchaeota archaeon | reverse complement strand
TCACCTGCTCCATATCGGCCATTAAATCACCTTTTTTAATTAGCGCAAAATAAAGTCACTTTTTCTCTTCATCTGGTTTCTTCTCTTCGGCGTTGGATTCTTTTTTCTCCTCGGGCTTTTCAATCGGATTCTCTGATTCCTTTTTTTCCTCAGAAAATTTTGGCTCTTCTTTTTTGCCTTCTTGCTGGGCGCTTTTTTCCCTGAAGAGCTCGGAGACGCTTTTCTTATCGTCTCCTATCATATATTCATCTTTCTTTTTTTTGTAGTAGCCCGCAAGAACCTTCTCGCGCGCAATCATTTTCTTTGCAAGATTCACGGAATCTGCAATGCTTGCAGCAATGCCGTTCTTCCTTAATGATTCAGCAAGGGTGTTTATCCGCTCCTGCTCTTCAACCTCCTGATTCAGGTTTTCAGGGTTCATTTTTCTCACTTCGCACTGCTTTTTATTTTCCTAAAAAAGCTAAAATACGGGGGTATTTTTAAATATTTTGTATATTTGTATATAGAAAACTAAAATATTCACTTCTTTCCAATCTTCTCTACAACTGCCTTGTCTGAGATTATGGCTGAGTTGCCTTCCGGGTCCTCTATTATGATTTTTACCTTCTCCCTTCCCCAGATGGTTCTGTCAATTTTTTTCATCATGTTCTTTGCCTTGTCTTTTGCCTCATCTTCCTCATCCTCATTGTCCCTTATGCCCTGAAGGATGTCCTTGAACTTCATGAGAAGCCCCTCTACGTTTGTGACAAAGCCCTCTGAGAACTCTCCCGGCTCCATGTTCCCTATGTATGGAATCTTTACTGTTGCGCTGCTTGATTTTACAATCCTTATCTTCATGTCCTCTTCTGAAGTGACTTCAAGGCTGTATCTTGCAGCATCATGCTTTTCTATGCTTTCTATGTCTGACTTCCTGAATTCGCAGTTGCTGCATTCCATTGAGAAAACAGATACCGGACCGAAATACGGAATGTCCATGTCTTCTTCCTTGAGAGTAAGATTGTTGGTGCTGCACACAGGGCAAATCTGCCCGGGAAGGACTGCTGGTTCCCTGAGAATTTCCTTTTCACCTTCTTCGGAAATTGAATCTGGCTCTTTTTTTCCCTTGGAATCCTTATCTTTTTTCTCAGCATCTCCCTTTTTTCTTGCAGCCATTTCTAAACCAATAAAACTATTCATATAAAAATATTTTGTTTTTGATTTTTTAATTATTGCACACTTCAAAAAGATTTTTAAGCAAGTTCAGAATAACCCATGTTTAGATGATAAAATTCAGGACAACTGCGGACATCAAGGTTGGAAAGAACATAATAGACCAGGTTATCGGGCAGGATGAGGCAGTCAATATCATGAAAAAGGCTGCAAGGCAGAGAAGGCATGTTCTTCTGATTGGCGAGCCGGGAACAGGAAAGTCAATGCTTGGCATGGCTCTTGCAGAGCTGCTTCCCAAGGAGAAGCTTGTTGACATAGTTTCATTCTACAATCCCAATGATGACAACCAGCCTCTTATAAGGACTGTTCCTGCGGGAAAGGGGCGCGAGCTTGTTGCAAGGGCAAAGGCAGAGGCTGCAGTGTCAATGAAGAACCAGAACATATTCCCGCTTATACTTACAATAATTTCATTTATTGTTCCCTGGTGGGCGCGCTCCTACTACAAGTCAGACATAATATTTGCAGCGCTCTTCATAGGAGGGATGCTTTTTGTGGCAAGCATGATTTTTGCAAGCAATATTGCAAAGCCGAGGGCAATATCCATTTTTGCCCCAAAGGTGATAGTGGATAATTTTGGAAGGAAGCACTCCCCATTCTTTGATGCAACAGGCGCGCACGCAGGCGCTCTTCTTGGAGATGTTCTTCACGATCCGTTCCAAAGCGGAGGGCTTGGGACTCCGGCGCATGAAAGGGTTGTTGCTGGAATGATTCACAAGGCGCACATGGGCGTGCTTTTCATAGACGAGATTGCAACGCTTGAGCCGTCAACCCAGCAGGAGCTTTTAACTGCGCTTCAGGAGGGAAGGTATGCCATAACAGGACAGTCTGAGAGAAGCGCAGGCGCAATGGTAAGGACTGACATGGTGCCCTGCAACTTTATTCTTGTTGCAGCAGGAAACCTTCAGACAGTTAAGAACATGCATCCTGCGCTTCGCTCAAGGATAAGGGGATATGGATATGAAGTTTACATGCATGACACAATGAAAGACACTCCTGAGAACCGCGACAAGATTGTCAGGTTTATTGCGCAGGAGGTTGTCAAGGACAAAAAGATTCCGCACTTTTCAAGAAGCGCTGTTGATGTCATAATTAACCAGGCAAGGAAGATGGCAAACAGGAAAGAGCATCTCACCCTGAGATTAAGGGAGCTTGGCGGGCTTATAAGGGCTGCAGGAGACCTTGCATCTGAGGAAGGGGCAAAATTTGTGGATGCAAAGCATGTTTACAATGCAAAGAAGATTGCAAGAACTCTTGAGCAGCAGCTAGCAGACCAGTACATTGACAGGAAGAGGGAATATGAGGTAATCAGGGTTTCAGGAAAGCAGGTTGGAAGGGTTAACGGGCTTGCTGTAATCGGGGGTGAAGATGCCTTCTCAGGGATAATACTCCCAATAGAGGCAGAGGTGACAGCAGGAGGGAAGCAGAAGGACTTTACTGCAACAGGAAAGCTCGGCGAGATTGCAAAGGAGGCAATAATAAATGTTTCTGCAATTGTCAAGAAATACTTCGGGGAAGACATAAAGAAATATGACACATATGTCCAGTTCCTGCAGACATATGAGGGAGTTGAGGGTGACAGCGCAAGCGTTGCAGTTGCAACAGCAATAATAAGTGCGCTCAAGAAAATCCCTGTGAAGCAGGAGTATGCAATGACCGGCTCCCTTTCTGTAAGGGGGGAAGTGCTTCCAGTAGGTGGAGTTTCGGCAAAGGTTGAGGCTGCAATTGACGCAGGGGTAAAATGCGTAATTGTACCAAAGTCAAACATGCAGGACATTGTAATTGATGAAGAACGCTTATCAAAGATAAAACTCATCCCTGTTGAAAGCATAATAGATGTCCTAAAAGAAGTAATGGACTGGAACAGCAAGGAAGAAATAATCAGAAAAATTGAAGACATTGAAAAAGGAAGAAAGTAAAAATTCTTTTAGCCCCAGGGATATTCAATCCAGCAGTCGGGAGTTTTTTTCCCGTAATACAATCTGACATTCTCAGGAATGCTTCCATCTTTTTCCTTGTCTTTGGAGTGCACAACAAGAATCCTGAGTTCAGAAATATTCAGGGAAAGAAGGTAATCTGATGCTTTCTCAAGAGTTCTCCTTGTGTCATCCACTTCATCAACCATCAGTATTTTTGAGCCCGCAATTTTTTCCTCAAGCTCTGAATCCAGCTTCTGCCTCATCACAATATCCGGAAGGCTGTTTTTTCTGCTTCCGTAGCTCGAAAGCCCGATTACATAAACCGGGATGTCGCAGCAGGGAAAATCTTTGTTAAGAAAGAATTTTGCCATCCTTGCAGGAGTCAAGCCGCCTGAGCTTATCCCGACAATTGCATCAGGAAAATATTCATCCTTAATAACTTCTGAGCATGCTTTCTCAACAAGGCAGTTGATGTCATCATAAGAAACTTTTATCGGTTGAAGATTTTCAGGCGCCATAGAGCAGGAAAGAAATAATTATTAATAAAATTATCGGTTAATCTATCCTATGTAACTTGTGTCGCTTCTGAAATGCTTCTGCAGGCTCTTCAGCTCATCCTTGCTTGGCATCTTCTTCATTGAAGGGAGCGGCTTAGCCATCTGCCCGTCAAGCTCTTTTATGTCCTTGTCAAGCTTTTCTGTCTTGATTTTCAGGTTAAGCTTCTTGTTCAGAATATTCACTATCTCCTTTGCCCCCTTTATCCCTATGTACATCGGATGCCCGAATGTCTCTGCAAGAAGCGCTATTCCAGGCGCTTTGTTCTTGTTTGAAAGCCCCAGAAGAAGCCCTGCAGCCCCTATTATCGGGCCTACAATGCCATAGAGCTTGCATTCAATTTCAGTGCCTTTCTTGTATTTCTCAATAAGCTCCTTTGAATTGCCTGTGCAGAAAACCTTAGGGCTTTCAGGCGCCTCAGATAGTCCAATCCCCCCAAGCGTTATTATCTCGCTTCCGCCCATTTTATCAAAAATATCAAGTATCTTCTCAGCAAATTCATAAGATGATGCCTCATCAACAGGCTGGACATCCCCTGCAAGAAACAGCAGGTCCCTTCCGTCCTTCATCTTCTTTGCATAAATCCTTACAGATGGAAGCTCAACAAGGTTTTTTTCATTTACAAAAACAGAGTGGGGAAAGCTGTCAGAGAATATCTCATATACTTTATCAGGCTTAAGCTCTTCAACAATGAAGTCAACTGCAATCTTTCCGACGTTACCTATCCCAGGAAGCCCTTCCACAAGTATTGGCTTATTCAGTTTTGGAAGCTTTTTTGAAGACTGCCTTATGTCCCATTTCATAATTCTGTGGGTTTTATCCCGCCTTTAAAAACCTTTTGTAACCCCTCGGTAAAAAGTGCACAAATCGCGCGTTTACTCCCAAAAATAGTTAAGTTTATATACTGGAGCCCTGTTTTTTATTTTTAGTATACAAATGATACTGTTTCTAAGCGTTCATTCGTATAACTAAGAAACACAAGGGTGAATATAAATGGGATTTGATGACAGATCTGGCGGAAGAAGAAATAGCTTCGGACCAAGAGAAATGCACAAGGCTGTTTGCGCTGATTGCGGACAGGAATGCGAAGTTCCTTTC
>JAPLZQ010000105.1 GCA_026394965.1 Candidatus Woesearchaeota archaeon | reverse complement strand
GTAATGAGTATTACAACCCTGGCATTGTCCTCCTGCGAAAGGAGGTTTGTTGCTGTTATTATTGAATCGCCTATTGCTGTTCCGCCCACATCCTCTATTCCTATGTTTGCAATTGCATTCCTTGAAAGCGAAAGGTCGTCTGTTATCGGTTGCCTTACGAAGCTAACCCCTGAAAAATCAATAACCCCCACTTTTGCAAGGGAAAGCATTCCGACAAAATCCCCTGCTGCCTTTTTTGCAGCTTCAAGCCTGTTTGGCTGCATATCATCTGCAAGCATGCTTGAGGATGCATCTACTGCAATTACGTAGCTGAATTTTGAGCCCCTTCCCTGATACCATAAAGTCGCTCCTGCTGCTGCAAGCACAAGAAAGCTTACTGCGAGTATCCTCAAAATGAGAAGCACAAAATTTTCAGAGAGAAACTGCGAATTTTTCCTGTTTCCTTCAGGGCCGACAATCCTTCTTATAACATCAAAATTGGCAAACCTGAATGCCCTCCTCTTGAGAAAGTTAAGGACAATGAAGTGCGTAAGTATCAATATTGGCACAGTCAGAAGAAGCCAGAGGTTCTGGGGATTTGAAAAAACTATTTCCATTTACTTCACCCTCTGCCTTCGTATGAAAAATCTTGTTATGTCATTCGTGAACGGCTTTTCTGTTGAAAGCATGATAAAGCCGCCGCCGCTGTTCATGAATGAGTTATTGACTGACTTTATAAAATCGCGGTTTATCCCCGAATATTTCTCTTTTATCTTATCAGAGTCAAAAAGCACGTTGTTTTCTGTGAATGGGTCTGAGATTGCAACTCTTCCTATACCAGAGGGAAGCTCATTGTCCAGCGGATCTCTTATCATTAATGCGATTACATCAAATTTTTTCATTGCAGTTCTAATGGAAGTTTCCCAGCCGGGCTTCAATCCTATGAAATCTGATATGAATATTATTACCGCGCCCTTTTTGAGTTTTCCCATTGCGTGCATTATCACATTCTCAAAATCAAATCCGCCCTCGTAAAGAGTGGGATTGCCCAGCGTCTTAAGAATATTGTAGTATTGCTGGAGTCCGCTCATTGAAGGTATCTCCTTAACCACCTTGCTGCTGAACATGATTAGCCCTATTGAATCGCCTGCGCGGAGTATTGCAAATGACAGTGCTGCAACAAGCTCTGCAGCATACTCCGCCTTGGATTTGTCAATTGAGCCGTAGCACATGCTTGAGCTCACATCCAGGATAAATACAACTTCCACATTTCGCTCTTCTCTGAAATCTCTTACAAGGGTGTGCTGCGCCCGAATGCTTGCCTTCCAGTCTATTCTTGAGGCGTCATCATTCGGATTGTATTCCCTGAATGAGTCAAACTCAAGTCCTCTCCCTTTAATCTTTGAAAGATAGCTTCCTGAAAGGGCTCCATGCGCTTCTCTTTTTGTGTAAATCTCCAACTGCTTAAGAAGAGGCTTGAAATTGAGTTTTAATTCATACATTTTATTGCCTTGGCAGTTTGATTAATGGCATGCAGAATCTTTATGGTATGTCTATTTTCTCAAGAATTTCAGAGATTATCTTGTCAGAATTTATTCCTTCTGCCTGCCCCTCATAGTTTATTATAATCCTGTGCCTGAGCACATCATGCGCAACATCCTTTACATACTGGGGTATTACAAATGTCTTTCCTGCAAGAAGCGCCTGCACCTTTGCGGCGATAAAAATTCCGATGGATGCCCTTGGAGATGCTCCCCACTCAATGTATTTTCCTGTCTGAATTTTGTATTTGTCAGGGTGCCTTGTTGCATCGACAATGCTTACAATGTAATTCTCTATTTTCTTGTCAGCATATATTTTCTTCGCATCATCCTGGATTTTTATTACCTTGTCTGGAGAGAGAACTGCCTTGAGGGGGTATTCCTCAAATTTCTGCAGGGTTATGTTCTTTTTGAGTATCATTGACTCCTCATCAACAGTTGGATATCCAATATTCAGTTTGAACAGGAATCTGTCCATCTGTGCTTCAGGAAGGGGATATGTTCCGAGGTTTTCAATCGGGTTCTGGGTTGCAAGCACAAAAAATGGAAGCTTCATTGGAAATGTCTCATTCCCTATTGTCGCCTGCTTCTCCTGCATGCACTCAAGAAGCGCAGACTGCACTTTTGGCGGCGCCCTGTTTATCTCATCAGCGAGGACAAGATTGCTGAATATGGGGCCCTTTACAACATAG
Organism: Candidatus Woesearchaeota archaeon; assembly: GCA_026394965.1. NCBI lineage: Archaea > Nanobdellati > Candidatus Woesearchaeota > Candidatus Woesearchaeota archaeon. The sequence goes on along the minus strand of JAPLZQ010000105.1, from coordinate 1,605 downwards.
AAGCCCTTCTGCTTGTCATATGCAGTAAGCCCTATTATATCTGTGGGGAGAAGGTCTGGTGTAAACTGTATCCTTGAGAAATCACAGCCCACTGACTTTGCGAGCGCTCTTATCATTAAGGTTTTTGCCAGCCCCGGAACGCCCTCTATGAGAACATGCCCGTTTGCAATAACCGCCCTTAAAAATCCGTCTATTACCTTTTCCTGTCCTACAATAATTTTTGAGATTTCTTCCCTGACCAAATTAATTGTCGCTCTATCGCGCGAAATAACTGTTTTTAACTCTGGCATAGCAACTTCTTACTTTACAGCATATAAATTTTTATTGCTCCACTCCCGAAGAGTAACTCTTGCTCGATACATTTATATAAAAAATATCACTTGGGAAATGCCATCGGCTGTTGCCAGATGAAAAAGAGAGTGCTTTTATGATAAGAAGGATAAGATTAAGCCGGGCTTCTGTAGGGGGCAACATAATCGGGAATGCCTTTCACAAGCTTGATGTTCTTGAAAAGAATCTTTCAAAGCATCATCCTGAAGACAACATCATCCAATTTTCTCACATAGTTAAAAAGTTCTTTTCAGGCTTTTTTTCTCTCCGCTACAAGTTCACCTATGATGAGCTTTCAGAGGAGCTTTCCCGCAAGAAGATAGAAGAAGAATTGAAGAGCAGACTTTTGAGCTTCATTTCAGGGATATCCCTTCTTGAATTCAGCGGGGTTGCTCCCTCAGATGAAAAGCTTGTTTCAATGTCCCGCTCATTCCGGGAAGCGCTGCTCCTTCTTGAAAAGAGTGTTTTAAAAGATGAGAAAAAGGAAAAAATGCCTTTTTTTCATATAAGGTTTGGCATCAGAAGGGATAAGGCGGTAAAATATGACGGCAGGGTTCAGGCTGCCCTTGGAGAGGAAATCTACAACCTCCTGCTTTCGGCTCATAGGGCTGTTGAATCAAATGACTGCAGGGGCGCTGCAGAAGATTATAAGAGGATAAGCGCGGATTATGAAAAGCTTTCTCCAGAGAACAAAAAAAAGGTTCATTCCCCGATAATTGAATTTTACCAGAAATTTGTTTCTTCCTGCAGCGAAGGTTGAGGAAGAGCATAATAAAATTTTCATCAATCAATAGAATCTTTTTCTTGTGTAGAAATAAATGATTATGCTCATAACAAGAGCAGCTCCAACTATGCCTGCAATTATTATTGCGTTTCTCCCAAATGAAACTGAGAACCTTGTGGGCTTCTCATAAAGCCTCTTCTTCTCTGTTATCAGGTATTTGCAGGTCCTTATTGTTGAATCAAGGATTTTTGACGCCTGGGCATAATCCGATGATTCTATTGCCTTCTGCGCCTCGGCAAGGAATTCATTGAGTTCAAGGCATGCTGAATTCTCTGAAAGAAGGTCCCTGGTGTATTTTATCTTGGTATTGACTACAGTTGGGCCTTCTGAGCCGAGCTCTATTGAATTCACAAAAATTTTGTTGGATTCAGAGAGTCTGGGGTTCTCAACATTTGCGCTCACAACAATCTCATAATTTCCGTATGTCTCATATGACTCTATTATGACGCTTGTCTTAATCTCCTCATTTTTGGCAAGCTCTGTTATCTCAT
>JAPLZQ010000104.1 GCA_026394965.1 Candidatus Woesearchaeota archaeon | reverse complement strand
TTTATATAAGCAGTTTTTGATACTCCTATTGCCTGGGAAAAAGAGGTTGTGATAGTATTATCTGAATTTCTCGGGCTTTCATCTTATGCTTGAATGGGGGTAAGGAAAAATGGACAAGTCAAATAAGTTCATACTTTGGTTCGATGAGATAGGAATTGAGGATGTAGGGCTTGTTGGCGGAAAAAACGCATCCCTTGGCGAGATGTATCGCTTTCTGAAAGACAAGGTTCCTATTCCAAACGGATTCACAATAACTGCATACGCATACAACTTCTTCATTGAAAGGACCCAGATAAGAGACAAAATTCAGGAGATAATGAAGGGGCTGAACACAAGAGATATGCGCTCCCTTGCTGACAAGGGAAGCAAGATAAGAAGCCTCATAAGAAATGCAGAATTCCCCCCTGAATTAAGAGCTGAAATATTCAACGCATATGACCTTTTGTGCAGGCAGTATGGGCACAATACAGATGTTGCAGTAAGAAGCAGCGCAACAGCAGAGGACCTGCCTGATGCAAGCTTTGCAGGGCAGCAGGAAACCTATCTTAACATAAGAGGGCATGAGGACTTAATGGAGGCATGCAAAAAATGCTTCTCCTCATTATTCACAAACAGGGCAATCTCCTACAGGCAGGACAAGCACTTCAACCAGTTTGCAGTGGCGCTCAGCATAGGCGTTCAGAAGATGGTGCGCTCAGACACGGCGTGCTCAGGAGTCATGTTCACAATTGACACAGAATCAGGATTCAAGGATGCTATTGTCATAAATGCAGGATACGGGCTTGGCGAGAATATTGTCAAGGGATTCATAAACCCAGACCAGTATATTGTGTTCAAGCCGACTCTCAAGCAAAACTTCAGGCCGATAATCTCAAAAAATGTCGGAATGAAGGAAATAAGGATGGTTTATTCCAATGAGGGCAATGCATTCACAAAAAACATGCCTGTTCCTGCAGAGGAAAGGGCAAAGTTTGCGCTTTCTGATGAGGAAATCCTCCTCCTGTCAAAATGGGGATGCATAATAGAGGAGCACTACACAAAAAAGAAGGGGCATCCCATGCCAATGGATATTGAATGGGCAAAAGACGGCCCTTCAGGAAAGCTCTTCATCGTACAGGCAAGACCTGAAACAGTTGTCTCAAGAAGAGACCCCTCAATGATTAAGAAATACGAGCTTAGGCAGAGAGGAAAACTGATTCTGAGGGGAATAAGCGTCGGAGAAAAAATCGGCGCAGGGGCTGCAAATGTCATAAAAAGCGTCCATGAGATTGAGAAATTCAAAACAGGGCAGGTGCTTGTGACAGAAATGACTGACCCTGACTGGGAGCCTGTCATGAAAATGGCTTCTGCAATTGTCACAAACAAAGGCGGAAGGACATGCCACGCAGCAATTGTATCAAGGGAGCTTGGAATACCCTGTGTTGTAGGAACTCTTGAAGCCACAAAAAAGATTGCGCCCGGGCAGAAGATAACTGTAAGCTGCGCAGAGGGCGAAGCAGGATTTGTGTATTCGGGAATCCTCAAGTATGAGGTCAAGAACATTGACCTTAAGAGCATACCGAGAACCAAGACAAAAATCATGATGAACATAGGGAATCCTGAAGAGGCATTTGTATCCTCATTCATCCCGAATGACGGAGTCGGGCTCGCAAGGGAGGAGTTTGTGATAAACTCATACATAAAAATCCATCCTAATGCATTAATAAACTTCAGCAGCATAAAAGATGCCTTATTGAAGGAAAAAATCGAGGAGCTTACAAAGGGATACTCTGACAAGAAGCAGTTCTTCATAGATAAGCTTGCGCAGGGCATAGGGACAATCGCAGCTGCATTCTACCCAAAAGATGTGATTGTCAGGATGAGCGACTTCAAGACAAATGAGTATGCCGGGCTTATCGGGGGAAATGAATTTGAGCCAAAAGAGGACAATCCTATGATAGGATGGAGAGGCGCTTCAAGATACTATGACCCAAAATTCAAGGGCGCATTTGCGCTTGAGTGCAAGGCAATGCTTAAAGTCAGGAATGAATACGGCCTGAAGAATGTCAAGATAATGATACCCTTCTGCAGGACTGTTGAGGAGGGAAACAAGGTTCTTCTTGAGATGAAGAAGAACGGGCTTGAACGGGGAAAAGACGAACTTCAGGTGTATGTGATGTGCGAAATCCCCAGCAATGTAATCCTTGCAGATGAATTCTCAAAGATATTTGACGGATTCAGCATAGGAAGCAATGACTTAACCCAGCTTACTCTCGGGCTTGACAGGGACTCATCCCTTGTGAGCAGCATTTATGATGAGAGAAACCCCGCTGTAAAGCGCCTTGTGGAGAGCGTGATAAAGACAGCAAAGGCATACAACAGGAAAGTTGGAATATGCGGGCAGGCGCCGTCTGACTTCCCTGACTTCGCAGCATTCCTTGTGGACTGCGGGATTGACTCAATATCCCTGAATCCGGACAGCGTGATAAAGACAACGCTCAGGATTGCAGAGGAAGAGAAGAGCATATCAAAGCTTATACCCGGGCACCTTCTTTAAACTGCTTTTAAATTTTATTTTAAATTTTTAAATATTCTTCCTTATTTTTTGCAGTTTAATTTGTTAAAATAGGATTATCTTTCTGATTTAAAATTTTGAAAAATAGAAAACTATTTTAACTACCTGTTACCGCATTTTTACCTTGATTTTTTTCAGAGGGAAATAAAATGCTCAATTATGACAGAAGAATGATAGAAGAGATAAAGAAAAGCAATCTGCGGGTGCACTGCGATGAAAAGTGCAGAGGCAAGATGGGAATTGTGCTTGACCTTTTTCTTGTGCTGGTGCTCATTGGAATAGTGATATTCCTGAAGAATTTCATAAAGATGATTTGAAGACTATTCAAAAGAGCTTTCGCAAAAAAAAGACAGCATCTTATTTTCAGGACTCAAGATGAAGCCTATTTTATAAGAAGTTTGCCTATAATTGCTGAAACTGTTCCAGCAAGAATCATCTTGAATACAGACGGCATAATTCTTTCCTTAGAGATTACTGCAGTAAAAACCCCAAGAATTGCAAGCACAGAAAATGCAATTGCAATTGAAAGCGTGTACATTGTGCTGATGGAAAGCGCTGTGAAAAAGAAAGGGACAAGAATTATGAAGGTGGCTGTGAGAGGGGAAATCCCGTCTATAACGGCAATGATGACTTCTGCAGTGCCAAATGCGCGGGCAATCTTTGTATTTTTGAGCTTTCTGAGTGTTGCCTTTTCAAGATTTTTTAGCTCTCTTATCCGCTCTGTGTGCTCGGCAGTATATGCCCCCCATATCCCTGAAACTGCCATTGCAACTGCAGCGCCAATCCCCACATTTATTATGAGCCTTGGATTTCCTGAATTTGAGAACATGCTTCCCATTATTATTCCCAGTATTGTCATAACGCCGTCAAAGGTGTTCATCAGAAAGTATCTTCTTGCGATTTCATCAATCTTTGCAATCCTGTTGTAATCCCTGAATTCTGAAAAGAAACGTCTTATTTTTGCAAAAATGCCCCTTCTCTTTTCTTTCTGCTCGTTGGGCTTTTGCTTTGCTGCTTCCATTTAAACCACTAATTAAAAAAAAAATCAGTCTACGTCCTGGGGAGTTTCTGCCTCCTCAACTATTTTTGAGCCGCATGTCACTTTGTCAATGCTGTGGACGTTTGCCCCGAAATCCTCAATTATTGCCCTTGCCTTTGCAAGGTTTATCTTGCTTCCTTCCATAGTTATCTTTATGCTTTCAACCTGCTTTTCTATGCCATAAACGACAATATCCACTCCGTCAGTCCCCTCTATGTCGCTAAGCCTTGATGCAAGCTCTTCTATTGTGGGCTCATGAGGCTTAAGAACATCAAGAACAATCCTTCTTATCACGCCCATCTTAAAATCACCCCGCTTGTATGCTTAAATCATGCCTGAAAATAGGTTTATAATTTTATCGCTGATTCATCGCAACATTAGAAAGTTAGAAAGTAAAATTAAAGATTCATATCTTTTTAGACATGTATGCGCCATTCCTGGAATAGCCAATTGAACGGTAATATTCCCTTACACCTACGCCTGAAATAACGTGAATTTCTGAGCATCCAAATTCCTCTTTTGCTATCCTCTCTGCTTCGGAAATCAGCATTTTCCCAAATCCCCTATGCTGGGATGAGCTTTCCCTAAAAGAGCTTCCTATTGGAAGGGATTCGCCGTAAACATGAAGCTCCCTTATCCCTGCGCTGTTTACACCTATCCCGGGGATAAACGGTTTGCAAGGAATCCTAAGGCGGCAGAACCCTATTATAATGTCATTTTTTGCATCCTCAAAAGAGAGGAAAATCTCTTTTCCCAAGCTTGCATCATAATCAATTCTCTTAATCCTGACCATTTCATAGTCAACCTTTCTTCCCCTGGGTTCCCTGCACCTTATGCATCTGCAGGAAAGCTTTTCATCTCTCATTGAATTGGAAATCATCTGGCGGAGATTAGTCATCTCAACACCTGCTTTGTTCTTCCACATGTCATAAAGCTTAGTGCCCTTGATTACCATGCACGGATAAATCTTAAGATTATCAGGGCGAAAATCCGAATTTTCAAAAATTTCCCTTAATCCATTCACATCATCTTCAGAGCTTGAAAGAGGAAGCCCTATCATCATGTGATAGCCTACTTTAAGGAAAGAATTCTTAAGAAGCCTTGTTGCTTCAACAATGTCCTTCACAGAATGCCCCCTTTCTATCTTGTTCAGGACAGAATCGTAAATGCTTTGGACTCCAATTTCAACTCTTGTTGCCCCAAGCCTCAGCATTTTTTCAATGTGGGGCTTTTTGCAGTAGTCTGGCCTTGTCTCAATGCACATTGCAACGCACCTAACTAATGAATATTCATTTTTCAATTGCTCATCTGAAAGAGAAGGAGCTAAATTTCCCTTAAGCAAAAGAAGCTTTTTCTGAATTTTTTCAGTCCTTCCTTCATCTGTAACATCGCAGGGAAGCTCAAAGAAATCCCGGAACTTTTCAGAGTCAAGAATTCTATCCCGAAAAAACTCTGAAGAGAAATCATTCATGGCCTTGAAGGAATAGCTGACAAATTCATCCTGATACGAATCATCAAAGCTTGGGAATGTTCCTCCCATGATTATTAGCTCCGCCTTTTCTGGAATGTGCCCTGTAACAGTATACTGCTCAAGCCGGTTCATAACCTGAAGGTAAGGGTCATAAAAAGCTCTCATTGCCCTTCTTGCTGCAGGCTCTTTACCTGTGTAACTTTGGGGCGTATCACCAAAAAATGACTCTGGCCCGCCAGGGCAGTATATGCACTTTCCATGGGGGCATTTTATGGGCTTAGTCATGATTGCAACAACAGAAACTCCTGACTGGCTTCTTCCTGGCTTAGTCATGAAAAGTTCCCGAAAGCGCACAGCATCAGCTGAATCAATGCTGCTGAGGATTTTTATATTTGAGATAAAGCCCGAAAATCCCATCTCCTCTGCAACTTTCTTCTTAAGGGAATTGAGCGCTTTATCGCCAGAGATTCCATTCTCTTTAATCCTCCTTAAAATCTCCCTTGAAACAAGGGATAAGGCGGCTTTATCATTAGAGCATTTTCCGTCTTTTCCTGCAATTTTCTCTGTCATGTTCTTTTCGTCTTTTTCAGTTGTTAAAAATATTTATATATCCTTGCTTTATATTACTCATAAAGGAATATTTAAATTATTGACATTTTTTCA
>JAPLZQ010000103.1 GCA_026394965.1 Candidatus Woesearchaeota archaeon | reverse complement strand
AAGCAAAAGAAGGACAGAAGATTCTTGAAGTTGGAGCTGGCTCTGGCTATCAGGCAGCAATTCTGGCAGAACTGGTTGGAGAAAAGGGAAAAGTCATCACAACAGATATAATAGCTGAAGTTTGCGAATTTGCAAGAGAAAACATTAGAAACGCAGGAATAAAAAACACAGAAGTAATTTGCTACGACGGCAGCACAGGCTATGAAAAAGAAGCGCCTTATGACAGGATAATTGTCACAGCAGCATGCCCAAAAATTCCTCAGTCACTGATTGAGCAATTGAAATTAGAAGGCATAATAGTTGCGCCAGTTGCAGCTATGTTCGGGCAGGAAATGCTTAAAGTGAGAAAGCACGAAGCTTCGCTGGAAACAAAGAGCCTGGGATATTTTGTTTTTGTGCCATTGAAAGGAAAATACGGTTTTAACAGATGAAAATATCAGGGAAAATGCCGGAAAACTCTTTTTTTCTTACAGTGTCTGTTTTTTGAACTTTCCTGCGTAGGCTGCAGAGCCCTCGCACCTTTCAAGAATAAGCTGGCAGAGCTTCTCTCCCGGGAAAATATCAAGGTTATTCGGCCCAGCATTATAGATTTCAAGCACCTGCTTATTTGATATTCCGGGCTGGATGAAAGGAGCGGTTATGTGAACCATCAGTCCAAGGCGCGCAAACCTGGACCTTGAATTAAGCCAGCCGCAAATATCATTGGGAAGCGTTATTTTCTCTTTGGTTATCCCAAGAATGAGCTGCCCAGGCTTCATCCTGAACCTCTTTTTCACATTTAATGCCCTTGTTATCTTCTTATAATCTGAGCGGCCTGTAACGCGGACTGCCTTGTCAATGTTATCAAAAATCCTTATCTTATTGTCAAGGGTCAGGTCAATTGAGGCAGGTCCGATTGAGCTTTTGTCAAAGGGGCTTATCTTAATTCGTTTTGCTTTTATCTCTTTGAAAATTGCTTCGCGTGAAAGTATCATTGCAAATAAGGATGACTTTTACAGAAGTATATAAATTTTTTTCAATTTCATTCTTTCATTGGTTCTTTCTTAAATTTTGTTTCATAAGAGTTTTAACTCCTAGCGAAAGATTTAAATAGTTATGTTGCAATTATGCAACATATGTTGCGAAAAAGAAACGATTTTGAGATTGTTGAGCAGTTAAGAAAAGAGCCGAAGCACATACGCTTGATAGCAGAGGAACTGAAATTAATCCCTTCCACAGCAATGCGAACCATGAAACACCTGGAAGAAGAAAATGTCGTTGACTTTAAATTAGAAGGAAAAAACAAAAAATACTCGCTAAAAGAGACCCCTGAAGCAAAAAGCTATTTGATTATGGCAGAGCATTACAAATTTATAAAATTAATGCAAAATGCCAAAATGAGAAAAATCGCCAAAGAACTAATAGAACAAACAGCAGGAGAGTTAATAGTTATTTTCGGGAGCTATGCAAAAGGAACAGAGACAAGCGAAAGCGATATTGATGTTTATCTGGAAACACAGAACAGAGAGCTAAAAGAGAAACTTTCGGAAATATCGGAAAAACTGAGCATAAAGATAGGAAAACTTGATAAAGAAAATTTACTGGTAAAAGAGATAATTAAGAACCATGTGATAATCCAAAATGCCGAAAGATTCTACCAGTTGATAACATGAAAAGAATAAATTTCATCCAAAAACTCATTGAAGAAGAAAAAATTCTTTTGGTGAAAGAAAGCAAAGAGATTTCAGAATCCTACAATCAGAAATCAAAAAATTCTCTTAAGGCAGCAAAACTCCTGTATGAACAGGAATTACCGGAAGAAGCGACCTCAATGAGCTACTACGCAATGTATCATAAAACAAACTCACTATTTTACTTAACCGGGATAAAATGCGAAAACCACGCAGCGGCAATAATTCTGCTGAAAGAATTATTCGAAATCAACAATGAAGACATATCTTTTGCAAAAGAACAAAGAGTGGATAAACAATATTATGCGGATTTTGCAGTAACTAAAGATGATGTAAAAAAATTAATTGAAAAATCAGAGAATTTCATTGAAGAGCTTGATTTATTCATAGATTCTCTGACAGAAGATAAAAGAAACAGATACAGAAATGATTTTAACAAAACATATTTCCAAAGCAAGCAGATATAAATATGATTATTTCATCTTTTTCACAGCAGAATAAAGGGGCAGTATTCTTGAGAAATTTGTCTTCTCCGTTCAAAAACTTTTTTAAACTAAGAGCGCATATTGCTTTCTCATGCGGGAAACAATACTTGATGAGCTGAGTTTGTTCCTTCTTCAGAAGGGATTCATAGTCAAGACTCTCAAGAGCGCATTTGACATTGTTGCAAGGGACAATGAGAGAATAATCCTTCTGAAGGTGCTTGAGGACGCTAACTCAATCTCTCCTGAGTATGCTGAGCAGATGAAGAAAGTCAGCTCCTGCCTTCATACAACCCTTCTTGTAATTGCCAATAAGGCAGGAGAGTTATTGCAGAACAATGTTGTCTATTCAAGGTTCGGGATTTACACAGTTAATTTCAGCACATTCAGGCGCTGCGTTGACAACAATCTTCCAATGCTTAAGAAGAGCAAGGCAGGGCTCACTGCAAGGATAAATGCAGTTCGCTTAAGGCTTGAAAGGCTTAATCTTGGGCTTTCGATAAATGAGCTCTCAAAAAGGATAGGGGTTTCAAAGAGGATGGTTCAGAGCTATGAAAAAGGAGATTCTGACATAACTCTTGGAAGGGCAAACAAGGTTTACAATATCTTTGGCGGAAATGTGTTTCAGAAGGAGAACCTTCTCAATGCAAAGGATTCTCCCTATGAGAAGGGAAGCTCGATTTTTGCAAGGAAATACGGAAGATTGGGTTTTGATGCAACTGAAACAAGCAAAGTGCCCTTTGACCTTATTGCAAGGAAGGAAAAAGAGGTAATCCTCACAAAAGTCGGGGACAAGCCAAACCCCATAATATCGCACTTTTCAAAGCTTATCGATGCTGACCGGCTTGCAATCTTTGATAAAAAAAAGCCAAAGGGAATCCCTGCATTGACAAAGAAGGAGTTTTTGGAGTTTGATGAGGCAGCCGAACTCATAAAGTTCATAAAGGAGTTTGAGGAAGAGCATGAAGATTAAGGTAATATCATTTGACCTGGACAACTGCCTCACCAACACACGCTTTGATGATGTAATTTGGTTCAAGGAAATTCCAAAGGCATATGCTGAGAAGAATCATATTTCTTTTAAGAAAGCGCACAAGATTGTTTATTCAGAATACACCCGGCTTAAAGGAAAAACAGAAGAGTGGCGCGACATTAAATTCTGGCTTTCCCATTTCAAGATAAGAAAGAGCTGGAAAACAATCTGCTCCGGGTTTGAAAAGGAAGTTAGGACTTACCGCGATGTGATGCCTGCCCTGCTTTCTTTAAGGAAAAAATACAAAATTGCTGTAATCTCGCATGCTGAGCGGAATTTTCTCGAATTAAAAGTTAAGGCAAGCGGGCTTTTTTCGCTTGTGGACTATTCTTTTTCATCGAGAACAGAGCTTCTTAGGTATCATAAAGAGAAAGAAGCATTCCTTTCTGCATGCAAAAAAATGAAAATAAAACCATCTGAAATTGTTCATGTGGGAGACAATGAGGAATATGACTATATTGAGCCGATGAAAGCAGGAATAAAAAGCTTCATAATCGACAGAAGCGGGAAAAAATCCGGGAAGCACAGGATTAAAGACTTAAGGAAACTTGAGAAAATTCTTGAAAAGTGATTTTTTTCAGTTAAATTTATTAAACAGGCGATTTTTTCTCCTCTCTGAAATGTCAAGGATTGCAATAGTTAAGAAGGAGAACTGCAAGGGGGGAATTGACTGCCCTTACCTGTGCATGAGTTCCTGCCCTGTTAACAGGACAGGAAAGGAGTGCATAAATAAGATAAACCGTAATTTCCCAGAAAGCAAGGTTTCAATAGATGAAAAGCTGTGCATCGGATGCGGAATCTGCGTTAAAAGATGCCCCTTTGAGACAATCTCAATCATCAACCTTCCAGAGGAAATAAAGTCAGCACCGGTTCATAGGTATGGCAATAACGGGTTTGCATTATACTCCCTTCCAATCCCAATCTTTGGGAAGGTTGTTGGAATCATAGGAAGGAACGGGATTGGAAAGAGCACTGCTGTAAAGATTCTCTCAGGCGTTCTTGCCCCTAATTTCGGGGATTACAATAAAAAGCCAACTGAAAGCGCAGTTGAAAACTGGAATTCCCTCATTGAGTTCTACAAGGGGACTGAAGCCCAGGTTTTCTTTGAAAGAGTGAAAGCAGGAAAAATAAGAACCTCATACAAGATTCAGCCAGTTGAGATGATTCCAAAGTTCTATAATGGAACAGTGAGAGCCCTTCTTGAGAAGGCAGATGAGAAAAAAAATCTTAAAAAAATCGCTGAAAAGCTTGATTTGGCAGAAATAATGGATAGAAATGTCAAGGATATTTCCGGTGGAGAGCTTCAGAGGGTTGCAATTGCAGCATCTTCCTTGAAGGATGCCAATCTTTACATCTTTGACGAGCCGTCATCCTACCTTGATGCAAAGCAGAGGGTTAAAGTTTCAAAATTCATAAGGGAGCTTGCAGATGAGAAGACAGCTGTGATTGTGATTGAGCACGATTTGATAATTCTGGATTTCATGACTGAGCTTATCCACATAATGTATGGAAAGGAGGACTGCTATGGAGTATGCTCCCTTCCAAAAACCACGCGCATCGGAATAAACATCTACCTTTCAGGATTCCTTAAAGAGGAGAACATGAGGTTCAGGGATTCTGAAATAAAGTTTGCATCAAAGCCTCCTATTGACATAAAGAGGCAGGTTGAGCTTGTTTCCTGGAATGGGATAAAGAAGAATCTTGGGGAATTTTCCCTTTCAGCTCCACACGGAACCCTTTATCGGCATCAGACAATAGGAGTTCTTGGAGAGAACGGGATTGGAAAAACCACATTTGTGAAAATCCTTGCAGGAATCCTTGAATCAGAGGGAAGCGTTTCCTCCAATGTGAGGGTTTCCTATAAGCCGCAGTATTTAACATCTGATTCAAATGAGCTTGTCATGACAATCCTCTCTGAGGCGGTCCAGAGGCACACAGCAGATTTAATTGAGCCCCTTGCCCTAAAGCAGTTTCTTACAAAAAGATTAAGGGAGATTTCAGGTGGAGAGCTGCAGCGTGTTGCAATTGCAGAGTGCCTGTCAAGAGATGCTGAGCTTTATCTTCTGGATGAGCCGTCTGCATACCTTGATGTTGAGCAGCGCCTTGTTGTTTCAAAAACCATAAAGGACTTTGCAGAAAGAAAGGGCTCAACTGTGCTTGTGGTTGACCATGACTTGATGTTCATTGACTACCTTTCTGAAAGATTGATCGTGTTTGACGGAAAGCCCGCCCTTTCAGGAAATGTCTCAGAAGTGAAGTCGATGTCAGACGGGATGAACGCTTTCCTAATGGACTTGGGAATAACCCTGCGAAGGGATTTGGAGTCCAACCGCCCGAGGATAAACAAGGAGGACTCCAGGAAAGACAGGGAGCAGAAGGCAGAAGGGAAGCTGTATTACGATTAAAATGGTAGAGAACAACATCAACAACGGATTTAATCAGAATAAACATTTAGCTCTGATGGAAAAAGTTGCAAGAGAGCAGATAAAAAAATTAAAGAAAAGAAAAGGGATAAAAGGAATCGCCCTTAGCGGATCAATCGTTCATAAGAATATAAGAGAAGATTCAGACATTGACATTGTTTGTTTCTTTGATAATCCGGAGAAAAAAAAAATTTGCGAGTTTTGGAAAGATAAGTCCGGAATAACTATACATATTATAAAAGAAGACATATCCCAGTCAGAAAAAGACATAATCCCTCGCATTCTTTTAAATCCTATGGAATGGAGAGGTATGAAAGATCATTATAAAAATTTAAAACCGGTTTGGGATCCTGAATGTAAGATAAAAAAAATTTCAAGAATTTTTTCCAAAATCTATCCTGAAGAAAGGATTTATATTTTGACGAAGTATCTTTTCTATTCTGCTTGGAATATAAGCGCGGTTTCAAACAAAAAATGTGCTGATCGCCTAATAACAGAATACACTCTGATATCATCAATAATGCTTCTGGTTGACGCATTATACCTTATTAATAACCGCTTGCCTACAGTAGATCGATCAGTGCAAGAATCACATAATATAAAATCACTTAAGAAAAAACCAGAAGAGATTGCCCTGATTTTTGAGAGTATTGAAAAAGGCGAAAACATAAATCCTAATTTAGTTGAAAGTGCAGTTGAAAAAACTATAAGCATTTCAAAGGAAATCATAAAGAAAATTGCGATAGACAATAAAATTGAACTGCCTCAAAAAAATTTTAACCGGAGTTGGAGTATAAAAATAATACAAGCAATACACCAGAGCATAGAACAAGACTTAATACGAGCCGCATCTCATAATTTAGGCATAATACAGCTAGCATCGTTAAGAAAAGCAGGAATTCTTTATAAGTACTATCAGATTATTGAACAGAGCAGCAATTTATCTGAACTAATGAATAAAGAAAGAGGATTTTCTAAAAAGATCAGGTTGCTCGAGCAGATTTATAAAATATTGGATCTTTGTGGCGGCAACTTATCTGAACTAATTGATAAAGAAAGGGGATTTTCTAAAAAGATCAGGTTGCTCGAGCAGGTTTGTAAATTATTGGATCTTTGTATTAAAAAGAAATTGAGAAATAAGACAGAAATCTTATCAGAAATACAAAACGTGCAAAATAAAAAAAGGGACATTATAATTAATTTTATAACACAGCTTCCCAATTCTATTTCAATACGGGGCATTGAAGCTTTTTATTATAGACTTCACAAATATAGAAAAGTCATAAAGAATTTGTCTCATGATCAGATGAGAATTATTTATAACACAATAAATGGCGTTATTTTTGTTGCAGTGCCAAATCTTCTGAGGAAAACGCAAGAGGGCAAATTAAGGAAAAAAATATTGAGGATTGAAAAACTAATCTATTCTGAATTAAGAATGTTAACATCAGATAAAAAATGCGGTTTTAGAAAGGCAACAGGTTTAGATAAAGCGCGGATAGAATCAGTAAAATTATCTTCTTCTGGCACTCAAAAATTTAAGACAAACGCCCCGTTCATCGCAGAAATCAATTATAATGCAAGAGAAAAAATAAAGTATCCAATGTTTGGAATTGCAATACACTCTGAAGACGGTGCTTATCTCTTTGGACAGAACACAATTTCTTCTGGAATGATTATTCCTGAAATAAAAGGCAAAGGCAAGATTAAGTTTGTAATAGACAAGTCACCTCTTCTTACCGGCAAATATTTCTTCAGCGCTACTCTGATGGATAAAAATGGAAAAAGGTTCTTTGATTGCAGATTGAAAGAATGGCCCTTTTTTGTATTAAAAGGAAATGCAGGCGAAGAATATGGGCTTTTATCCTATCCTCATCATTGGGAGTGCTAAATTAGACATATTTTAAACAAGGAAGAGTTCAGAAAAGACAGGGAGCAGAAAGCAGAAGGAAAACTGTATTACGGGTAAACCATTTCTTAGAAGATAAGGAGAAAAACGAATTCTGTAATTAACATGTTAAAAGGCGGAGATTTGCGCTTAATTGGCGAATCAGGCAAGGCAGTTTTAATGGTTGAAAAGTAATTATAACTACTGATTAGTAACGAAAAGTTTATAAAGAATGAGAGTTCTCTTGTTCTTCCATGATAGGAAAATGGATAAAAAAAATGCTCGGAATAGACGAACTCGAAAACAAAGTGTCTATCATGATAAGCGGAAAGGCAGATCTTGAAGCAAAAGTTATAGACGCTGAAAGCAAAAAGGCGCTAGTAAAAAGCGTTGTTGAAAGAAGTGTTGCCCAGGCAGAATTGGGCTCTGAAGCAAATGATTTTCTTGCAAGTATGAATATAACGATTACTGAAAACTCAAAAGAGGCAGCATTATCTGCGCTAAAGGCAGCTGATGTAGTTGAGAGATATGACTTTAAGAGATTTTCTCCCTCGCTTGAAAGAGGGTATGATTCTCCAATAATCACAATGGCTGAGCTTCAGGCGCATCCTGCAGAATACATGCACAAGCTGGACAAAGGATTTCTGAATTTCCCGCTGGGGCTTAACTTTTCAGGCATCAATAAAGTATTAAACGATGCAGTTGGCAATTCTTGGATAAACCAACAGAACGGCGCTTTCAATTTTCACCTGAATAACCTTCTTGACCCAAAAGAAAAAGATGTTGAGGCACATAAGAAAATGATTGAAGCTCATAAAATAATGGTTGAGGCAACCACCCTTACGCATATAAATAAGACTTGGTATACTTATACTGGTATAAGCTTTGAACCGCTTGACTTTCTCTCAAATTACAATGAAATTGTGAGATTTATATCCGAGCTTCCTGAAATAAGCGAAGATGGGAAGAAGAAAGCAATAAGTGGGCTTGAGTTTGTAAGATTCTCATACTTGACTGCTCTTGAAACCGTTGGAAAAGCCAGGATAAAAGACCTTTCAACCCTTCTTGACTACACTGGAAATGAAAAGCCGAATGAGGCAACAGGCGAAATAGAAACTCTTAATCCAAACGAGAGCCTGAAAAGAAAAATAAAAATGTCATTGCTTTCAGAGATTAAGGGGACAACATATGATGATGTTGATAGGCTTCTTCCGATAAAATCAAGGGAAAGATTTGTGCGGCTCGCATCAGAGATAACTGCAAAGATACTTGCGAGCGACGAAGAGAAAAAAGGGCTCACCTCAGGAATAAACAAGCCGCTTTCAGAATACTCTGTCGGAGAGGCGCTGGTGCTTTCAGCATATTTTGCAAGAAATGTCATAACAAAATACAAAAAATTAGAGGATACAATCAAAGACATATTCTCTGGGAAAAAAAGCGAAGAAGTGACTGGAAAATGCACTGACTACACTGCTCTTGCACTGCATTATCTTAGGGAATACTTAATTCCTATGCAGCCGGAGAAATTCGCAAACTGGAAATTCGGGGTTGAAGAAGACAACATAAGCGACTATAGACATTCCTACATTCAGGCAGTGCACATAAACATGGATTTGAGCACGGACATTTATTTCCTGGACCCTACGCAGCTCGCAAACAGAGGTATATCTGAGCTAAAAACCAAAGATGCGGTTATCGCAGGGCTTGACACAAAGAACCTTCCAATCCTGATACAAAGAGACGCAGAGGATTTGCTTTATTCTGCAAACGAGAAGATGGGAGAAAAAGAATGCGCGCATCCTGCAATATCAGAGCCGCTTCAGGCAGCGCACATACTCGCATCAGGGCTCATTAAAGGGGAAAGCAGGAGAAAAGCATAATCCTCATAATTCCCAAACGCCTGTTTCTTTTTCCCTTGAGCATACAGCGCATTCAATCTTTTTCCTGACAATTGTCTCAAATGTTTCATGCGCAATTTTCGGAGAGTTGTTAATTTCTGAAAGGTGCCCGAGAAGCGCAAAAGAAAGCCCCTTTCCCTTGTCTTCCAAAAGCTGGCTTGCGACTATGTTGTTCAGGTGCCCATGGGAGGAAAGAATCCTGTATTTCAGGTATGGAGGGTATGGACCGTTTATGAGCATGTCAATGTCATGGTTTGATTCAAGCAAAACTCCCTTGAGATTGGGAATTGATTCTTTCATTCCATCTGTTGCAATCCCGGTGTCTGTGAAAATCCCGAAATTCCCGATTACAAATCCGCAGGTTGGGACATCGTGTGATGTTTCAACTGGCTTTATTGCAACTCCGTTTATGTGAAAGTGGCTTTTGGCTGAGAATCTCTTGATTTCTGCATTGTGAAGGGTTCCTGAAATCTCCTTGTATGTCTCGCTTGTGAGATAAAGGGGAATTTTGAACCTTCTTGAAATTGCCCCAGCAGACATAGAGTGGTCTATATGAGAGTGCGTTAAAAGGATTGCATTCAGGTTTTCAATGCTCTTCCCAAGTTTGTTCATCCTCTTTTCTATCTCTTTTATGCTCTTTCCGGCATCTATCATGATGCTTGTCCCTTTCTCTTCCACGATACAGCAGTTGCCGTTGCTTCCTGAAGCTATTACAGAAATCTCCATCTATGCACCAGCAGTTGAATCTGATGCGCTTGTTAATAAACTTTATTGTTGGCAATCTTTTTTTTCCGAAAGATTTTAAACAGGCGCCTTCTTTTCCCCTGCCATGCAGTATAAGGGGCTCACTTTAGACAAATTCCAGGAAGATGCAATTGAGGCAATTGAGAGCAATAATTCTGTTGTTGTTTCTGCGCCAACTGGCTCAGGAAAGACCCTGATTGCTGACTACATAATCAACAGGGACATAAAAAAGGGAATAAAAGTCATTTATACAGCGCCGATAAAAGCGCTTTCCAACCAGAAATACCGCGAATTCTCAGCAGATTACGGGGAAGATGCTGTCGGGCTTTTGACAGGGGACATTGTAATCAATCCAAAAGGGCAGATTCTGATAATGACTACTGAGATTTACAGGAACATGGTGCTTTCAGGAGATGATTTGATAAAGGATGTTTCCTATGTGATTTTTGATGAGATTCACTACATAAATGATGTTGAGCGCGGCTATGTGTGGGAGGAGTCAATAATCTTCTCTGCATCTCACGTTAGATTCCTATGCCTTTCTGCAACAATCCCAAATGCAGAGGAGTTCGCAGCATGGATTCAGGCAATAAGCAACCATAAGGTTGTTGTGATAAAGCACACAGTAAGACCAGTTCCCCTTAAGCGCTATTTTTACGATGCCCAACTGGGAATATGCTCTCTTGATGAGATAAATGACATAGCAGACATTCCTGAATATCATCATGCAATGCGCCACAAAGGGCAAAGGGAAAAGGTAAAAAAGCCGAATCACATCGCATTAATCAGGGAAATCAAGGACAAGCTTCCCTGCCTGTTTTTCACATTCTCAAGAAACCTCTGCCAGCAGAACGCACTTGCCCTTTCAAAAGAGCATCTTTTTCCTCCAAATGCTGAGATTACTTCAATAATAAGGCAGAAATTAGCATCAGCCCCTCCTGAGATAAGCCAGCTTGAGTCAACTAAGATTCTCAGAGAAACCCTTCCATATGGAATTGGGTTTCACCACGCAGGAGAACTTCCCGTGATTAAGGAGATGATTGAGGAACTTTTCGGAAAGGGAATGATAAAAGTTCTCTATGTGACTGAAACCTTTGCAGTTGGAATCAACATGCCTGCAAAGTCAGTTTGCTTTGACTCCATGAGAAAATTTGACGGGATAAATTTTCGGTTTCTCTATTCAAAGGAATACTTCCAGATTTCAGGAAGAGCCGGAAGGAGAGGCATTGATAAGGAAGGATTTGCATTTGCAATGATTGACAGGCGCGATTTTGACTATGGGAAATTAAGACAAATCACAGATGAGGACAAGGAGCCTATTGTCTCGCAGTTCAGGCTTTCAGTGAATACAGTTCTTAATCTCATAAAGAACCATCCCCCTGATGAGATTCAGGAAATCCTCTGCAAGAGCTTCAACTCATTCCAGAAATACGGGATGGATTATGCTGAGATAAAGAACAAGAGAAGTCATAGGGCGTTTGAAAACATAAAAAGCAAGCTTGAGCGCCTCGGCTACATAGACGGAAATGAATTAACTGAGAAGGGCGAGTTTTCATCAAGGATTTACGCTGACGAGATTCTTTTCGGGGAGATTTTCGCAACTGACTTTTACAAGTCCCTTAATGAATACCAAATCCTGATTGTGCTTGCATGCATATGCAATGAGGCATCTGAAAAGACAGAGTTTGAAAACGAGGTTAAGTCAAAGGATGTGGCTGCACTGAGAAGAATACTTATTGATAAGGGATTCATGAAAAAGGACAGGCGCTTTAATTATTTCAACGAGATGACTTCCCTGATTTATCCGGCATACAAAGGGGAATCAATTTTTGAAGTGATAAAGAACACGACAATGCTCGAAGGGGATGTCATGAGGTTTTTCAGGCAGATTTTAGACAGGATTGGGCAGATAAGGAATGCGGCAAATGACAGGAATCTCATTACTGTGATGGATGACTGCCAGAACATAATCCAGAACTGCATAAAAGACGTGGATATTGTATAATTTTATTTTTCTAATTTAAATTGTAAATATTTTTTCTTGTTTGGAATTTACGCCCTTCCCCTGCTTTCCCCAAGCACAATTCCAGACGCGATTATGTGCGCAGTCCTTAATGGCTCGGGAATTATTGAGTGGGTGCAGCTGATTTTCAGGAAGGATTGCGCATCTTTCAAGGTTGTCCCTGCGATTTGCAGGAACAAGGTGTTTTCCTTTCCTCTGTAAAAAACCTTTGCCCTGCTTATCTTCCCTGCTTTTCTTATGAGCGCAAATCTTTTCCCTCTGTCTTTAAGATTGGAAAGCGCCTTTTTTATTCCTGGAATGTCAGGGTATTTTCTCATCACAACAATCACTGGAATTCCTGTTTTTTTGGAGAGCTCATTTATGTCAATCACATTGAATCCAGCAACTGCAATCCCTTTCAGGAATACCGCTCTTATCTGAGGGAAGAATTTTGTCCCCGTAATCATATTCCCTATTTTTTTAGTTCCATCTGCTCCGTCTATCTCTGCCTGAGTTGAGACAACTCCGTCCAGGAAATTCCCTCCGCGGTAGAGGGTTCCAACTATGAGGACATTTCTTTTTTTCCCGAACTTGTCAAAAGGGCTGTCATCAACCCCAAGAATCCTTGATTCCGGCTTCATAGGAAGGTTAAATGCGTTCCAGGATTTATTCTTTTTGCTGAAAAGAGTATTATAAATATTTTTATAATGGTATTATAAATTTTTTAATAATATTTAAATACTGCCTTCTCCTCCCCCTTTTTCTTGTTTTTCAGATAGAGAGGTGCAATAATGTGCGGGATAATCGCTTTTAAGTCGCAGGAAGGATTGGACGTGAATTCAGTTATTGTTGACGGGCTGAAGCGCCTTGAATACCGCGGCTATGACTCATTCGGGATTGCATACCCGGGTAAAGACGGGTTTAATCTTATAAGGAAGGTTGGGCGGATAGGGGATTTCTCAATTGAGAAAACAGTTTCCAAAATTGCCATGGGGCACACAAGGTGGGCAACTCACGGCGGAGTTACTGTTGAAAATGCCCATCCTCATCTTTCAAACAACAACAAGATTGCAGTCCTTCATAACGGAATAATTGAGAATTACCAGGAATTAAAAGACACTCTAATTGAAAAGGGCTATTTCTTCAGGAGCGAGACAGACACAGAGACAGTTCCAAACCTAATTCAGGAATTCATGAAGGAAGGCAATGATTTTACAGAAGCCTGCAGGCTTGCTTTCAATTCAATTGAGGGCTGTTTTGCAATAGTTGCTGAATGCAATGACACTCTTGTGGGTGCAAGGAACGGTTCCCCAATGGTTTTCGGGATTGATGAGAAAAAAGAAAATTACTTCATCGGTTCAGATGTTACAGCTTTTCTGGAATTCACCAACAAAGCGGTTTTCCTTGATGACGGCGATATGGTTGTCCTTGAAAAAAAGCCGAGATTCCTGAGATATTCAGACGGAAAAGAAATCAAGAAAGAAATTTCTGTTATAGACTGGAGTCCTGAGCAGGCAAGCAAGGGCGAGTATGAGCACTTCATGATGAAGGAGATTGATGAGCAGAAATTCACAATAAGGAACGCAATTGCGCAGGAAAAAGGGCTTATTGAAAATGTCTCAAAAGAGATTAACTCAGCGTCAGGCATATTCTTCATCGGCGCAGGGACAAGCTACCACGCGTGCATCTTTGCCTCTTATGTCTTCTCTCATGTTGCAAAAAAGCATGTTAACTATGTGCTGGCATCTGAATTTCCGAATTTTGAGGAATTTATCAATGAGAAAACCCTTGTTATAGCTGTCTCGCAGTCAGGGGAAACAATAGATGTTCTTGAGGCTGTCAAGTCAGCGAGGAAAAGGAAGGCAAAAGTGATAGGAATAGTCAATGTTATGGGTTCAACACTTACTCGGCTCTCTGATTACACAATAATGATGAATGCCGGGCCTGAAATATGCGTGCTTTCCACAAAAAGCTACACTTCTGAGCTTGCAATAATTGCGCTTCTTTCATATTCAGCAGCAGGAAAGGCAGAGGAGGGAAAGAATCTTATTTCAAAGGCAGCAGCCCTTGTTCCTGAAATTATAAGGGAAAACAGGGAAAGCCTGCACAAACTTTCTGAAAAGCTTAAGGAAAAAAGGGATATCTTTTTAATTGGAAGGAATTCCTTCTATCCAACTGCGCTTGAGGGCGCGCTTAAGATAAAGGAGGTTTCCTACATTCACGCAGAGGGTTTTGCAGGTGGAGAATTAAAGCACGGGACAATCGCCTTAATTGAGAAAGGCACTCCTGCGATAATCTTCTCAGACAAGGGAACGAGAAAGCAGATAATCAGCAATGCTATGGAAATCTCTGCAAGGGGCGGATTTATAATCGGGATTGACTCTGTTGAAAGCAAGGTTTTTGACTATTTCATAAAAATTCCAGATGCAGGTTTTGTCAGCCCAATCCTTTCAATAATCCCAATCCAGATTCTCTCATATTACCTTGCGCTTCTTAGGAACTGCGACCCTGACAAGCCGAGAAACCTTGCAAAATCAGTTACGGTGAAATGAATGATTAAGGCAGTTATTTTTGACATGGACGGGACTTTAGTTAAGACAGAGCCGCTCTGGCTCAAATCCAGCAACTTTGCCCTGAAGAAATACGGGATAAGGATTTCAAAGGCCCAGTACTGCAACTGGACAGGAAAGGATGAGCTTGAAAAATTCAGGATTGCGCTTTCCCCTCTTGGAAAGGAATCTGATTCTGAAAATGTTGTGCTTGAAAGAAGGAAGTTTTTTCTCTCCCTCCTGAAAAGCTCAAAGATTAAGGCAAACCCCTTCCTTGTTAATGCAATAAAGTTTTTTAGGAATAAAGGGCTGAAGCTCGCTCTTGCCACAAGCACGAGAACGGAGATTGTTGAAAAGGTGCTTGAAAAGACAGGCATTTCAGAATTCTTTGAAATAATGGTTACCTCAAATGAAGTCGCGAGCAAGAAGCCGGACCCTGAAATATATCTCCTTGCTGCAAAGAAGCTCGGGGTTAAGCCTGAGGACTGCATTGCTTTTGAGGATTCGCATTCCGGCGTTTCTTCTGCAAAGCGTGCCGGGATGAAGTGCGTTGCTGTCCCCCATTCATACAGCGAGTGCCAGGATTTTTCAGAGGCAGATTTTATTGTCAGAGACAGAAAAAAGATTAATAAGAAATTCCTTGAAAGGTGCATGAAATGAGAAAGCTTTTTGGAACAGATGGAATAAGGGGAATTGCAAATGAGTATCCAATGAATGCAGAGCTTGCATTGAGGCTTGGGCTTGCTGCAGGAAAATATTTTGAGGGCAAAAACAGGAAAAGCAGGATTGTTGTCGGAAAGGACACAAGGCTTTCATGCTACATCTTTGAAAACGCAATTATTGCAGGATTATGCTCTGCCGGAGCTGATGTAATTGCAGTTGGCCCAATGCCGACACCTGCTGTTTCGCATCTCACAAAGAGCTTTTCAGCTGATGCAGGCATTGTAATCTCGGCATCGCACAACCCCTCAGAATACAATGGGATAAAATTCTTCTCAGGGGACGGCTTCAAGCTCCCTGATTCTGCTGAGGAAGAAATAGAAAATCTTGTTTTCTCGGAAAACATCAATTTTAAGGTTCCTCCATCTGAGCTTGGAAGGGTTTATCGTATTAACGATGCCTCTGATAGATACATTGAGTTTGCAAAGTCCTCTGTTAAAAACATTTCCTTTGCAGGGCTTAGGATTGTGCTTGACTGCGCAAACGGCGCAGCATACAAAACAGCGCCAAAAACCTTTTCAGAGCTTGGCGCCGATGTCATTGTCCTGAATAACAATCCTTCCGGAGTCAACATAAACAAGGACTGCGGAGCCCTTCATCCTGAAGTTATGGTTTCAGCTGTGAAGAAATACCATGCTGATTTGGGAGTTGCGCTTGACGGGGATGCTGACAGGGTTATTCTGTGCGATGAGAACGGCGTTCTTGTTGACGGCGATGAGATTATGGCAATATCTGCCCTTTATCTTAAAAAGGAAGGCATGCTTAAAAAAAACACCCTTGTTGCAACCCATATGAGCAATATGGGCTTGGAGATTCTCATGAAAAAGAATGCCATAAAAATGATAAGGGCTGATGTTGGGGACAGGTATGTTGTTGACGAGATGAAAAAAGGCGGCTTTAATCTTGGCGGAGAGCAGTCAGGGCACATAATCTACACTGAGAGCTCAACAACAGGTGATGGAACAATAGCTGCGCTTCAGATTCTTAAAATTATGAAGAAAAATGAGAAGCACCTTTCTGAACTTAAGAAGTGCATGAAGAAATTTCCCCAAACACTCCTGAATATTCCCGTAAGCCAGAAGAAGCAATTTTCTGAAATGCCGAAATTCTCAATGCAGATGAAAAAATTTGAGAAGGAATTAAAAGGAAGCGGAAGGATATTTGTAAGGTATTCAGGAACTGAAAACCTTCTGCGCATACTTGTGGAAGGAAAAGATAAGAGAAAGACAGATTCAATTGCAAAATCTCTTGCAGAGACAGCAAAAAAGGAGCTTCTTTAGGAGGGTAAAATGCCAAAAAATTATTCTTCGGAAAAAACTGAAAAAGTGAGGACTGCAGTTATACTTGCTGCAGGCAAATCCACAAGAACTTACCCGCTGACTCTTGAAAGGCCAAAGCCTCTCCTGAAAGTTGCAGGAAAAACCCTTCTTGAGCACAATCTTGGAGAGCTTTCCGGGCTTGTTGAAGATGTAATCATAATCACTGGATTTCGGCATGAGATGATTGAGGAATACATTGGAGAGAGCTACAATGGCATGAAAATAAGGTATGTTGAGCAGAAAGAGCAGCTGGGAACAGGGCATGCCCTTATGCAGGCAAAAGATTTTTTGAAGGGCAGGTTCATTGTGCTTATGGGAGACGACCTTTTCAGCAGGAAAGACATTGAATCATGCCTTGCTCACAAATACTGCGTCCTTGCAAAAGAGGTTGAGAATCCAGAGAATTTCGGAATCTTCATTGCGGAAAACGGGATTTTAAAGGATGTTGTTGAGAAGCCGAAGAAGTTTTTTTCCAATCTTGCAAACACAGCATGCTATGTTCTTGATGAGAAGATTTTTAATTCTGAAATTGAGAAATCAGAGCGCGGAGAGTATGAACTGACAGACCTTCTTAGGAACCTTTGCCGGCGCGAGGAGATTTTTGTTGAGAAAGTGCGGGATTACTGGCTTCCTGTAACATATGCATGGTCCCTTCTGGACATAAATGAGTTCTTCCTGAAGCAGATGAAGGGAAAAATTGAGGGGGTTGTTGAAAAGGGCGCAACCCTTAATGGCGAGGTTTATGTGGGGAAAGGGAGCGTTGTGAAAAGCGGCGCATACATTGAGGGCCCTGTTTTCATAGGTGAGAACTGCAGGATAGGCCCAAACTGCTTCATCCGCGCTTCAACAACAATTGGGAACAACTGCCATGTGGGAAACGCTGTTGAAATCAAGAACTCAATAATCTACGACAGGACAAATGTTGCGCATCTCTCTTATGTCGGCGATTCAGTGATTGGATATGATTCAAACCTTGGGGCTGGAACAATTGTCGCAAACCTTCGGCATGACAACTCAAGCATAAAGTCAATGGTAAATGGAACTCTTGTTGACACCGGAAGGAGAAAGCTTGGGGCAATTATCGGGGACAATGTCCATACAGGAATTAATACTTCAATTTATCCGGGAAGGAAAATCTGGGCTGGAAAATCAACACGCCCAGGAGAAATCGTAAAAGAGGATATTGTATGAATCAGATATTTAACTGCTTTTTTCAGCAGATTTTTCTGTAGAAACTAAGGAATCCTGAGTGCCCTATTTCCTGGCTCTTAGGCCTTACCTTCCTTTCAAGCACATCCCATCTTCTTTCCATTATTTCAATTGTCTTAATGTGGCTGAAGCATTTGTGCTTTGAAATCTCAGATGCGAAGTCCATTATCTGGGGGACTGTCGGACTGTATGAGACAAGATATCCTCCTATCTTAAGCGCCTTTTCTGCGTTTTTAATCCCAAGCCACGGCTCAGGTAGGTCAAAGACAATAATGTCAGCATTCTTTTCGTCAATTCCCAGATACACATCCTTGTTTTTCAGCTCAACATTCTTAAGCCCGAGCATCTTGACATTTTCTGATGCAATCTTGAAGAAATCCTCGCGCAGTTCATAACTGACTACCTTCTTTGCGTAGTTTGCAAGAAAGCAGGCGAGGGCTCCTGAACCTGTTCCAGCATCCACAATCACGCTTTTATTTCCAAGCCCTGTTTCAGCGATTATTGCTGCAACATCCTTCGCAGGTATTATCTGGGGGCCCCGCTTTATCCTTCTGTAAGAATCTATGAAGCTTGGTGAGTATATGTGGAATTTCTGGCTTGTGTTTGAGACAACAACTGAGCCGTCCTTCTTCTTTAAGTCCTTTGATTTTATGAAACCGAACTGGGTGTGAAAGTCCTGGCTTATGTCCCTTATGTAAAATGTCCTTCCCTCTTCTGACACAAGAATCTTTTTTACGCTTTCCATTCTCAAATGGAAAATTGCTCAGTATTAAAAGGTTTACTTGAATTATGTAACTACTTATGAGTAACATTTATAAATGGGAAATGCATTCTTGCTGTAATGTCTGATGAATTTAAATTAACAGGAGAGAATATCTTGGATTTCATTAAGAGAAAGGAGAATATTCCTGTTCTTGAGCACCTGCTCGTGCAATATTCCTATGAGATTGAGAAAATTGGAAAAATCAATCATGATTCAAAAAAGATTGATGGCAAAAAAGCGCTTGAATCAATACTTTCTGATTCAAAGAGCGCAGTTGACTCTTTTCTTAAAACCGATGAGAAAATGCCTGATACTTCATTTTACAGCATTTTCAGAGATGTTGACCGGTATAAGCTATCAATTCTCGGACTTTACTCTGCCGGCTCTTTTGGAGCTGGAGCATCGCTTTTTGAAATCCTTTCAGGAAACATAGGTGCAATTTCAATACCTGCGCTGTTTTTATCTGCGGGGATGATAAGTTTTGCATCAGGATACCGCAATCAACTTTCTTCTGATAACACATTTAACGCAAGAAATTCAAAAATCACTCTCCACAGGGCGAATGAAGTTGACACAGCCCTTTATTTTGCGCATGAATATACTCACTACCTCCAGCAGAAAAGCGGAATAATGGGAAAATTCAGCGGAGGCCTTTATTTCTTTGAAGAAGGGCACGCATTAGGCGTTCAAAGGGAGATTGGAAAGCAGTATTCTGAAAAGACAGGAAACAAGGAGTATGTGCGGCGGAATTCAGACTGCACTTTGGGTGAACTAAAATCAGTTTATTTCTGGATGTGCAGGGAGCTTAACGAAAACCGGACGAAATTTTCTTATCTTATGCCCACATCAAATGAACGGGAAGAGTTCTCGCTGATGATGGACCTTGGAACACCATCAAACCACGCAACGGGAAATGCATTTTTTTTAATTAAGGAGCTTACGCACGGAATTGGGATATACAAGAATGCAATCCACGGAAACTTTGATTTTCTCAAATAAGGAGTCAAATTTATTAATCTCATAATATTCTTTTATCCTATGATAACGCAAAGGTTTGTAGTCCAGGAGCATAATGCATCCCATCTCCACTGGGATTTCAGGCTTGAGCTTGATTCTGTTCTCAAGAGCTGGGCTGTTCCAAAAGAGCCACCGCTTGAGCCTGGAATCAAGCGCCTTGCTGTTCAGGTTGAAGACCATGATGTTTCCTACATCAACTTTGAGGGGGTAATTCCTGAAGGCTCATACGGTGCTGGAACAGTTAAAATCTGGGACTCTGGAACATTTGAACTTGAGTCAAGGAAGGATGAAAAGATTGTTTTTGTTCTCAAAGGAAAAAAAATGATTGGAAAGTATGTGCTTCTAAAGTTTGCAAAAACCGGCGAGAAGAACTGGCTTCTTTTCAAGAAAGAATAAAAAAGTTAGGGGCGGGCAATATCGCCATTAAAGAATATTCATTTCTTCTTGCAATATGGACAACCGTTATAGTTGGCATTATACAATTTGTCGCAGTAACGGCATCTGACTTTGTCCGCAGATTTTTCAGATTCTTTTTTGGCAACAGGATTTTCTTTAGAAGGCGGCTCTGCAGTGTCTTTGGTTTCTTGTACAATGGGTGTGACAGCTGGTTGAGTGTTTTCTTCTTTTTTTAGAAGGGCAAAGATATTATTTATTATCATAAAAGCGCCAATCAATGCAAATAAAATAATCCAGCCCTGGCTGTTGGGATCATAAAATGACGCTTCTTTCCTGATATATCCTATCAGAGGTGCAGCTACAAATCCTATGCCCAAAAGAAGCCCAATTATGTTTCCCGCCTTCTTATTATTGCCTGTAGAAGGCTTTGGATTTTTTAAAGATTGTTCATTCTGCCCTGCTTCTTTCAGTGATGATATCCGGATAATGCATACAATTGAAGCTATCCAAGCCAGTAGAGGAGAGAGAAGAACAAAAAGAGCAACTGCATTTGCTACAAACACGATAAGGATGGCTATATGCTGCTTTTTCTTTGCTGCCAATGAAGACGCGATGGTTACAAGAACTAATGTGATTCCATTGAATACCCACTTAATGAGCTCAGCAGTTGCAGGCGTATCCATGCAATATAAAATATGTTCTTAAGTTTATTAAACTTTTGGTGAGATTTAAAGATGTCTTTGTGCTTTATTGCGGAGCAGGAAACTCTCCGCGGATTTTTATGATAATTTAATTCATAAACAATAAAAAGCGAGGGGAGGGACTCGAACCCCCGAATGATCGCTCTGCAGGCGATTGCCTTAGCCACTTGGCTACCCCCGCGCCTTAAAAATCATAAAACCTAGGTGGTTTATAAACATTTCTGAATTGATTTCCCCCTGAAATTCCCATATTTCACAGGGGATTGTATATGCTTAAAAAGATAAAAGTTTATATATGAACCTCGTATATTTTCTATATTCTGGGGTGTTTTTTTATGGAAATTGACAAGTCTGCAATAGACATGATTGTGCGAAAGCTCTCAAGAAGATTCGATAGCAACATAGGCGTTGCATATCTTGTTGGAGACAGGAGCTCTGAATATTTGGAAGTAGAGGATGTGTCTTTCCCTGAGCAGAAATCCCAGCCAGGATATGCTGAGATAGGGGAGACTGAGCAGATTATAGAGCTTGAGCGGCTTCACAAGAACAACCAGACTGCAATCGGTGTTGTCCAGTACAATGCCTCTTACTATGCCATAAAAGGGGCTGCAGAAAAGGACATCTTTGACGAGCTCATTTTCCTTCCCTGCATAAGGCTCATCGTGAACCGAAAGGGGGAATACTCTTTCCTCGGGGAGAAAGAATAAGAAATTCTCTCTGATTTTTTTTTCTTAATTATTAAATCTTATTATTTCTAAAAGTTAATATGATAAATTAAGAAAAATGAGTCCAGGGGGATTAGCGCACCCATCCTTTTTCTTTAATAAGAAAAAGCATGGATGGAAAAAGAAACGACTGAATAATTTAGAAATTAAAAATAAATTATAAATAATAAGTGAGTCCAGGGGGATTTGAACCCCCGATCTACAGCTTAGAAGGCTGTCGCCTTATCCAGGCTAGGCAATGGACCCGATGCAGGAGAGAATTAAAAAGCTGTTTTTAAAGCTTGCTATTCTTTCCTGTTCTTATCTCAGCGCTATCCCGAATCTTTTTATCCCTTCCTTAAGTTCTTCAATTTTTCCCTTTTTGTATATGAGAAGGTTTATTCCCATCATAGAAGCAGGCTTCGCCTGGATTGGATTATCATCAATGTAAAGGATTTCAGGCGGTTTGCATCCTGCCTCGGATATGAGTTTCTTCACAAACTCTTTGCTGCCCTTCATGCAGCCGTGGTCAAATGAGTATACCTCATGGTCAAAGTACTTCCGGAAGCCGTATTTCTTGTTAAGATAAAGCACCCTTGAGCGTATGTTTCCAGAGAAAACAAGAAGATTTATTCTTTTGTTCATGAAGAGCTCTTTTATCAGCTGAAATACCTCTCCGTCTATGATGTAGCAGTCATACCATTCCCTCTTGATTGTCGCAACATTGTATCCCGCAGGCAGGGTTTTTTCAGCCCATTTCCAAAATGCATTATCGCTCATCTTCCCCTTTCTTAACTTTATGCTCTTTTCAGAGGATAGCAGGTCGCTTATGAGATTCTTTTCATAGCCGTGCTTTTTAGAGATTCTTTCAACTGCAATAGGTGTTCCGCATGAGAACAACACTCCTCCCAGGTCAAAAGCAACTGCTTTAATCATAATCACAGGAAATGAGTGTTGCAATATAAATATGTTTTTAAATAATTGATTTTAATAAAAATTCATTTTCTGTTTTCTGTGTATTCCTGCCAGATTTGCTCAGAGAGCATGATAATCTCATCTTTTCCAGCTGTTTTCATCTGCTCGGCTAATGCAAGAATCTTTGGTATTCCCCTTTTTTCCATGAACCTTCTCTTGTTCCTGCTCCTGCTTATCTGCCTTTCAACCCGGTAAAAGTTAGCCCCGCACATCACCTTTCCTTTCTTTCCCTGCACAAGAAGGTTTCCGACAGAGCCGCCTACCTGAGCAATGTCATTTCCTACAAAATTCTGGCTTCCTCCGATTATGAGAAGATTATTCACCCTTCCTCTGTTGCATGCAATTCCATTCCCGATTTCATCCCCTTTTGTCTTGTTGAGTATTACCGTGTCTGCAAAGCCCTCGCTGTAGGCAATGTCCCTTCCTGTCTGCCAGCTGCAGCAGCTGTTTGCAAGGAAAAGCCCTATTGAGCCCCCGTATGCTCCTGCAAAAGAGCCTATCTCAGTATTGAAATAAACATTTGGCTGGTAATTGTTAATAAGTATCATTTCCGCATTTGGATGCGCATTGTCTCTTTTTTCAATTTTTCCAGATGCAATGTCCCAGAACATTGTGTCTCCATGCGAATTGTTAACAACTGCCCTTCTTCCGTTTTCCATTCCATAGCATGCATAATCGCCGTTGAAATTATTCAGGTAAACCTCATCAAAGCTTCTTGCATTGTAGAACAGATAGTCAAACCCGCTGCATTTTTCATCAACATACATTATTGTTTTCCTGCCTTTTTTACTGTTTCTTTCAGTAAGGATGCTGAGGAGAGCTCCTGTGTATGCGCCTGCTATTGCCTTGTTCCCATAATCTTCATATTTCCTGCCTGCAATTATGCAGTCAATTATCTCATCTTCAGAATAATCTGCTGATTCCAGCCTTTTCTCTGCTATCTCATAGACCTTTTGTATGGAATAGAGTGGAAAAGGAAGAATCATCATTGTCTTTACCCTGCTCACGCATTCTTCCATTCCAGATATTACCGCATCAAGCCCGCTTTTATTTGCGATGCTGGGTTTTCTCTTTTCTATTTCCGAAAGCTCTTCAAGCCCCATTTTTCATCCCTTTTCTGTATTCCCGATAAATCTTTTTTGATATCCTTTCCAGTTCATCAATATCATCTGCCAAATCAATATCCTCTGAAAGCGAGATGATTCTGTCAATGCGGTTTTTCCTGAAATAGATTTCAGCTTCATTATCATTGTACCTGATGAGGCTCCTTGTCCTTTCAAAATTTGCTGATGAAAAAACATAGCTCGCTTTTATATCCCTGAGCGCTATCTCGCTTACCTCTCCATTATTTGTCCCGATGTTTCTGCCAACATAGGAGCCCGACAGGCTGTTCATTGCAAGCTTTTTAACATGCCCTCCTTCTCCTATGTAATCGCCAATGTGCTCTGAAATTATCTGGTTAAGGACAATCATGCCTGCAGAGCCATCTCTTGCAATTGAGCTTCCTGCAAGAAATGCTTTTGAATTGCTTATCAGCACTAATCCTGCTTTTCCCCCGGAAAAACCAATTTTTGAGCAGAGCTCATTGTCAGTTGCCGAGTTTACAATCAGCGCATCTATTCCTCCAGAGAATGCCCCTGCCGATTCTCCTGTGTAGCTTCCGTCAATTCTGGAAAGCGCAGCTATCCCGCCTCTCCCTTCGCTCCCTATCTTTGCGCAGATGTATCTGCCGTTGAAGTTTGAAAGGTATATCTCGTCAAAGTTTCTTGCGCCGTAGAACAGGTAGCTGAATTTTGCGCCTTTGCCGTCAATCTTGATTATCGTCTTCTTTTTTTGCTTCCTGTTTCTTTCTGTAAGTATGTCAAGGAGAACTCCTGAAAAAAGCCCTATTACCCCTTCCTTTTCCTGCTTTTCATAGGATTTTGCAATAATGAAGTCACAAATGTCTTTTTCATTGAAATCAATATTCCTGGTTTTTGAGAGAGCGAAGGAGCGCACATGTGAATAGAATTCTGAATCAGAGTTCATGGTGTCGAAAAGGTAGCGGTATACCTCTGAAGTGTTTCTGCAAAGATAATCGCAGATTTCAAGGATTTTTTCAAGAGCATTTTTATCCTGCCCTGCTTTTTCTCTCAGCTCTATTCCCGAAAGCTCATCAAAAGGCATATTTTCCACCTGCCATTTTGTATGAGCAATAAATCTTATGAGCGTATTCCTCATATCTTTCAGCGCCAAATTTTCCCATTTCATCTGCAAGCAGGATTATTTCTTTAATCCCTGTTTCTTCCAGCGCCCTTTCTGCTTTTTCATTTTCCTGTTCAGTTATTATTTCAGATCTGCCGAATCCGCTGAATTCCGCCCCAACATTGCGATTTTTAACATGGCTGTCCAGTATTATCATCTTCCCGATTTCGCTCTCATAATCAGGCACAAATTCGCCGACTGATTCTTTTGCTTTTATTGACAGGTATGCAATATTCCCGATTTTTCCTTTAGCGCTTCCGCAGTAATCTCCTATCCTGTCTCCGTTAAGATTGTTTAATATGACTGTTCCGGCTTCCCCCTCTTTTGCAATTGCGCATCCTATATCTCCTGCAGCATTTATGCTGTTCAGGACTATTAATCCAGCGCTTCCGCGTTCAGCAATGCTGTTTCCAGCCATTATTCCGCGAGAATTGTTTATCACAACCATATTCACTTTTCCGCTGCTGTATCCTACTGTGTCTGCGATGAAATTTCCATTCACATTGTTAAGCACTATGAAATTTCCGCTTCCGCTGTGGCTTCCCATCCTTGAGCAGATTTTGTCGCCTTCAATGTTTGATATGTAAACCTCATCAAAGTTTTTTGCATAATAAAAGAGATAATGGAATTCCTTTCCTGCGCCTTCAATCTTTACAACTGACTTCTTCCCCTCTTTTCTTCTCCTTCTTGTAAGCAGGTCAAGCAGTATCCCAGAGTATACTCCAAGAGCGCATTCTTCATCGCTTTCCATTGGAATTCCACTGTTTGCTGTTATGAAGTCAGACAGGTCTCTTTCGTTGTATTCAACCCCTTCAAGTTCTTCTGATGCTTCATGAAATGCGTGAATGTACATTCCGCTAAGGTCATTCCAAGCCATTGCTTTTATCATCATTGAAAGCATCCTCTTTACAGAATGTCCAGATTCTTCAATTAGGGCTTCAAGTGTGTGCGAATATTCCTTCTTCTCCCTTTTCTCTATTCCTGACATTTCATCAAAAGGCGTTTTTCTATTGTTCATAGCACAGCTCCCTTATGCGTTTTGCAATATCTGCCATTTCTCCGATTTCTGCGCTTTCCATCTCTTCTGTTAAACTGTTTATCTCTTTTTTTTCCTTACTCTTGATTTTGATTTTCTGGACTCTTGTAGTTTCGTATAAACTGCCTGGTTTGTTTCCGTTTATTGTTTCTTCTGACAGTTTGTAAACCTCAAGCAGTTCAGGAACTTCAATTTCCCTTTTGAAAACCTGCGCCATTTTGCTAAGCTTGACATTTTTTTCCTTTATCACAAAGCGTTCTATGTTGAATTTTTCATTGTACCCGAAATTTATCATCTGCCTGAGAATTGTGAATTCATTTACAGCGCCTGTTTCATTAAGTATTGCAAGCCCTATTTTTCCCTTTGAGCCGGCATATCCGCCGTTTCCATTTCCTT
Organism: Candidatus Woesearchaeota archaeon; assembly: GCA_026394965.1. NCBI lineage: Archaea > Nanobdellati > Candidatus Woesearchaeota > Candidatus Woesearchaeota archaeon. The sequence goes on along the minus strand of JAPLZQ010000103.1, from coordinate 57,923 downwards.
TAACTCTGTTGAGCACAAGGATTTCGCCCTTTCCGTAGCTTGCTGCATTGTGGCATATGTATGTGCCGTTGAAGTTTGAGAGGTATATCTCCCCGAAATTCCTTATGCAGTGGAAGAGGTAGTTGAATTTCCTTCCCTTTCCGTCAATTGCAATTATTGTTTTTTTCCTGCCTTTTCTCCTTCCAAGGTTTTCCACAATTGCTCCCGCGTAAATCCCAATAAACATTTCCTCGCTTTCATTTTCCCCGCTTCCTGATTGGGAAAGCACAAAGTTTTCTATGTCTTTTTCCGTGTAATCAGTTTTTTTGAGGGCTTCTCCAGCAAGGGAAAGCACATCAAGATACTTGTCTGTCTCTCTTGGATAGGACGGGTATCTCCCCAGGATTTTTGGTTTTATTTTCTCTTCTGCCTCTATCAGCGCTTCAAGTGTGTGCGGGTATTCCTTCTTCTCCCGCTTCTCTATTGCGTCTAAATCTCCGAATGCTCCTTTATCCATGCCAGGTCTCCTTCAACTCTCTCTTTTATGGTTTCATATATTGACTGTATCTTTCCTGCCTGTTTTATAATCCCTTCAATTTCTTTTTTCTTTACGATTTTTTTAACAGCATCTGATAATTCATTTATTCGGTAATCTTCATTGAAACTCTTTTCCATATCTTCATTGTTTCCAATAAGCATTCCTTTGCCAGTTTTGTTTGAGAAGTTGAATTTATTCATTTTCAGGAGGATGTTTTTTATCCTGGTTACATCAATATCAAATCCTTTTTCTGATTTGGTTTTTGAGTTTGTTATTACGAGGTCCCCAATGCTCCCTGAATCATAAGCTGCGCACCAGGCAGTATAATCGCCAATTGCCTTGTTTATCAAAGCGAGCCCTATGCTTCCGCCTTCAACAGCCACGTCCATCAATGTTTCCCTTCCAATCGCATTGTTTACAATAATTAATCCAGCATTCCCGTGGTATGAGGCGATTTCATGCCCGGTTCCTAATCCTTCTGCGCGATTTATAACTGCAATCTCAACATTTCCGCGCAATGCAGCAATTGATTTTCCAATGTAGTCGCCTTTAATATCATTCAGGACTATCATCTTTCCATATCCTTCTGCCCCCGCATATGTGCAGATGTAGTCTCCTTTTATGTTTGAGACATAAACCTCATCAAAGTTTTTCGCACAGGAAAACAGATAGTCAAACTCTTCGCCTTTCCCATCAATCGCTATTCTTGTTCCTTTTGCCTTTTCCCGGTTTTTCATGGTTAATATGTCCAAAATGATTCCAGAATAAGTTCCTATGGTTACCTGCTCACCAGTATCCCGTGAGACGCCCAATCTGCCGTTCACAAATGACTCTATGTCCTTTTCTGTGTATTCAATGTTTTCAATGCTTCTCATGCAGTAGATTTCTATCTTCTCCCTTAATTTTGAAATCGGCTCAAACCGGTTGTCATATGTAATTCTGTCCGCAAGCTCGCTTTTCCCGAATTTTTTTACAACATCCTCCCCGATTTCAAGCAGCTTTTCAAGTTGGCTCTCTGGGTTATCATTTTTCTCCCGTTTCTCTATTCCAATAAGCTCATTTAGTGGCATTTTTTTCTCTGAACAGGCTGTTTATCTCATTTGCGTATTTCTCTATGTCATAAACTGATGCGCCGCTCATCTTGGCTGCGCATTCAAGGGAGCCCCTCCTTCTTGGAACGCGCCCGAATTTCATAGTGATATAATCGCCTATGCCGGATAACATTCCCGGTTTTGCATCATAAATCAGTTCTGGGATTTTGCCGTTGTTCATTTTCGCGAATTCAAGTGTTAAACCAGTGTCGCTTGTAATGTTCCTTAGAACCACCCTTTTTATGCAGCCTCCTTCAGCGATTCCTGCTGCAGTGAATTCGCCGATAGAATCATTTATCACAAGCAGGTCAAGCATTCCCTTGCGCGCCATCCAGTATGCTGCAGAATCTCCCTTAAGCCCGCTTATAACCGCTGTCTTTCCCCTTCCTCCATCAAGCGAATTTGAAAGTATTTTATCTCCGGTTATGTTGGAGATGTAGACATTGTCAAAGTTTCTTGCTCCCATGAAAAGGTAGGGAAAGTCCCTTCCGCATCCGTCAATCCTGACAGTTGTCTCAATTCCCTTTTTTCTGTTCCTTTCAGTAAGCATTTCCAGAAGAATTCCTGTATAGTAACCGAGCATTGGCGATTTGTTCTCATCTTCAATTTTTGCCTGTATCAACCCTTCCAAATCCCTCTCATTGTATTCAAAGCTTCCAATAGCGTTTTTGACAAATTCCTTTCTTTCCTCATCTGTTTCCTCAATGAACTTGACAAGGATTCTTTTTCTCATTCTCACGAACTCTTTGAGCATGCTTTTGACTATTCCGTTGCTGATTCTTGTGAAATATTCAGTCCTGTCCTCTCCCTTTTCCTTTTTATTCCTTTTCTCTATTCCGGTAAGCTCGTTTAGCGGCATTTTTTGTTTTCCTTATCACTTCTTTTTGATTTTTTTCATCTCTTAAGCCATTTGAAATGGGCATATCCTGTTTTGCTGGTTTTCTCTATGATATTCTCATCCTCTTTATCTGAGCGATAGATTTGTATTATCTGCCGGCTAAGGTTTTCTATTTCATCTATTGGTGAGTCAGTCATCTTTGCTGCAAGCTCAAGGATAATCTCATATTTTTCCTTGTCTTCCTTAATTGGTTCTTTTTCTCCCAAAATTTCTCTGAAATAGCAGCAGTTGAATTGATCATCAGAATTTACCATGCAATCGCTTAACAGGGCAAAGCCAATATTTCTTGGTTTAGACCGGTGCATATCCTTAAAATAAAACGTCTTAGACATATTGCAGATTAGATTATCAAGTGAACCAATGTTGTAATCAAGGTATGAGCACAAACCGCTTCCTTCAATATTGTTTAGGACAGCTGTTCCGCACTTGCCTCCATCAGATACTGAGAGTATTCTCTCTCCTTTCATGTTTGAGAGGTATATCTCGTCAAAGTTTTGTATGCCGAAAAATAAGTAGTTAAATTCATTCCAGCTGCCGTCAATTTTTATTACTGTTTTTTCTCCTTTTGCCCTGTTTTTTTTTGTGAGGGTTTCCAGTGTTATTCTGGTGCAGACTCCCAGCGGCAATCTTTTTGCGTCTGCAATTTCTCGATGGTACTCTGAACTTATGAATGTTTCAATGTCCGCTGCCGAATAGTCGAGCTCTGAAAGGCTTTTTTCAAGAAGCCGGTCCATCGGGGTGTATACGTCGCGTATTGTGTCAATTTGAAAACCGCGGTTTTTCTTCTGGGCGCATAATGCGCTTATCTCTTCTGTTGCTTCCCCGCATTTTTTTATGAATTCCTCTGCGGTGCTTTTGTGCTCTATTGTTTCCCTCTTCTCCACTTTTGATAGTTCTTCTATTGGCATTTTTCACTTCCCCATCACCCCTATTGCTTTTAGTTGCCTGAAATAAGGTTCTTTTCAATTATGTCCTGCGATATTCTCACAAGGTCCTCTTTTGAGTCCGCCTTGAACACGGTTATTCCCCCATAAGAGCAGGTGTGCTGCTGGTCATATCCCGGTATATCTAGCTGGAATGTGCCGGTGTGTATTATTGTAGGGCGGTATTTCTCGTTGTTTTTCATGAAGTCAATCAGCTCATCAACATTCATGATTCCGCCGTCTGTTATTATCATCAGGTCAACATAGCTCTGGCTTGTGAGCTCCTGAAGGCTTATCCTTCCGTTTTTGTTCAGGTATTTCCTGAAAAGCGGGTTTTTCCTGATTTCTTCCTCATTTATTTTCTTCAGGTCTATTGGAATCTCTGATTTTGATTCTGCTATGTCTTTTTTTAACCTGTCCAAATCAATTGATGTTCCGCCGCCCTTGTAGCTGCAAATCATCTTTATCAGCTCATCCTCATCCTCGCTTCTGAATATGTCTGTCATTTCCGAGTCAAACAGGGAAACTCCCACATTGCATCCGCTCCGAAAATAGCTCATTATGAATATTGTTCCGGCAAGGGTTGCATAGCATGTCTCTTGCTGGGGATTAGGCATGCTTCCTGATGCGTCCTTGTATATTATGAGAGAAGGGAGCGACTGTGAGTTTTTTAGGTAAGGTATTGACTCTATCCTGATTTTCTTTGTAAGCCCCGGAAGTATTTTTCCGCCGGAGTATCTTGTGTCTATCCCTATCGGCGGGCTGTCCATCTTGAAGTCCTCTTTTCCGAAAACCTGCTTTGTTGAGGATAAGGTTCTTGTTTTCTTGGGCCTTATGAATATCCCGTATTCTGCTGCAAGCTCCTTGTAGTACTCAGTTGTTTTATCTTCAGCAGATTCCACATTTTCTATGCCTGTTCCGATTCCAGGAGCCCTGTCTTTCTTAGCGCTCTCTTTTCCAAGGAAATGCTCCTTTATTTTTTCATATTTCTTCTTGTCCATGTGCTTTATCATTTCCCTTATTGCCTGCTTTATCTTCTGCTTATCTTCAGCGGGAAGCTTGTCAAAATCTTCCTTGGTTATTATTCTTGAGCCCCCGCCAGAAGGGCAATTGCAAGGGTTTTCACCCTGCCCCCCGTTGTTTTGGCAATTTTTGTCGCAGTTATTCTTCTGATTCTCCTTCATTTTTTGCCTGTCAATATTAAGAAGGGGAAGTATTGCCTCTCCGAATCTTCGGAGTTGGGAATACTGCAGGTTGTAGTTCCTGCTCATGCTAACTGTTACTGAATCAATCTCGTCTGCTGCCTTGATTATTTTTTTCATGGTTTCCTCTTCAAAGCCGCTTAGGTCAACGGAGAATTCCTCTTTCATCCTTTTTCCGTAGCTTAAGGCCATTGCGCTGTTTGTTGCCCTGTTTTTTTTGTCGAGATATGAGCTTGCAAGTAGCCCTTTCAAACTCTCTGCCTCAACCTGCTGGTAATAGATGAGAGAATTGTTGACATAGTCAGCGAAAAGGGCGTATATTATTGCGCTGTTTTCCTTGAAATTCTCCTCTGCCTCATATGAGAGGTAAAGTGAAAGGCTTACATTCTGGGGAAAAAACATATAATGCCCGATTTCGTGGGTGAAAATTCCCTTTGCCATCTTTTCAATATCACCATTGGCATATCCTGCCATTTTTTTAAGAAAAGGGGCATTTATTCCAATGGATAAGTCAAGGAAGTTCAGAAATGCTGTTCCCAAGCCGTTCATTTCAATTTCAGAGTCAACTATCAGAGGTCCGCTTATCGGAGGTCTGAGATACCGGTCCTTTGTCTCCTCAAAGCATTTCTTTATGATTTCCTCAAGCTTTTTGTCTTCCGCGCCCTGCTTTTTGTCTTCTGCCATTTTTTTCACCGAATTTTATCTTCTTATTTTGTCTATTGCCCATTTTATGAAAGACATCTTTTTTATGTCATACTGAGCGTTTTTAATCCATCTGTCTCTTTTCTTTTGTATTTTTTCTTCAGCGCTTTCGTAGATTTTTCCTGAATCTGAACCATTCTGAATGTTTGAACTGAATTCTTCGAGAACATCGGGAATATTTTCTTTGGAGCGTCTCATTGAGAAACAGTAGTTTTCTCTTCCTTTGAGCATTTTTGGTGTTGCGGTTTCTTCGTGAATCCGGTAAATCTGTCTGGCGTTTTTCTGTATTGTGTCTAAGTCTGCTTCAGTCATTTCATCTGCAAGCGCAATGATTCTGTCCATCCCGTTTTTTCTCAGGAATTCCTGGATTTCAGCAGTTGGGTCTGTTGTTTCTCCGAATTGATGGTTAGTATATAATCCTAAATTATAGAAATTATTTTCAATAATTACCTGCGAGCAGTCGATTACTGGTAAGGGGGATATGTTGTAAGAAAATAATACCGCCCCGCTTTCAGAATACAATCCGCAGTTTGCAGAGTCGCCTATTCTCTTAAGATGCCATTCTTTAAATGGGTTTTTTTGATAAGGGAAGTTGCGTATTACCAGCTGTTCTGCTATTGAATAATGTGTGATTGAATGATAATGCAACGTTTCAATATCATAAGACTGCATGACCTCATCGTTTGCCGAATTGTTGATCATAGCAAGCCCGACATGCCCCTCTAAATTTGCAATATTAAAAAATTTATCGGATTTATCGACTGATCCAAATGCCTGTCTTAATTTATATGAAGGTTCGGTTACATTGTTCAATATTGCTGTCTTGACTCCGCCGTTCATTCCCATTCCTATGAATGCTGCAGCGCCGTTGCTGCTGCAGTTGTTTAGCACGAGAATATTGCCGTTTGCCATTGCTGAGCACAGCCATCCCCCGTTCATGTTGGAGATGTATATCTCATCAAAGAATTCTGCTCCACGAAAAAGATTGTTAAAGGTACCATTTTTTCCGTCAATTTTTATTACTGTTTTTTTTCCTTTCCTCGAATTTTTCTCTGTAAGCCTGCTTAGAATTATCCCTGAATATCTGGCAAGATCTTCTTCCTCGAGATATCCGCGCTCCTGTGCGTTTTCCCTGCTTTTTATGATAACATAGTCCACTATGTCTGCAGCGCAATACTCAACTCCTCTCAGTTTTTCTTTTATAAAATCTTCAGCATAACTGTGGTTGTTCATTTCCAAATCCACATGTTCCTCAATTGATAGTCTGGAAAATTTGTTTAGAAATGCGTCTCCTGCCTGAAGAAGCATCTCTAATCCAGAAGAAATTATTTCCTTTTTCTCCCTTTTCTCTATTCCAGTAAGATCGCTGAATGCCATTTTTTTCACCGAATTTCATCTGCCCCTTATCTTGTCCATTATCTGATTTATGAAAAATATTTCTCTTATGTCATACCATGTGTTTTTAATCCACCTGCTTGCCTTCTTCTGTATCTTTTCTCCGGCGTTTTCATAGATTTTTTCCTGATTTGGATAATTATTTGAATCATCTTTTGGTTTTCTGGGGATTTCTTCAAGAACATCAGGAACAATTTCTTCAAAAAGTCTTATTGTATGATAATATCTGTCTCTTCCTTCGAGCATTTCTTTTGTTGCAGTTTCGTTGTGAATATGGTAAATCATTCTGGCATTTTCCTGAATAGTGTCTAAGTCCGCATCCACCATTTTGTCTGAAAGCTCAGCCATTCTGTCAATCCCGTTTTTTTTCAGGAATTCCTGCAGTTCAGTGTTTGGCTCAATCATCCTTCCGAATAGATGCCCGCCATATTCTCTTTTATTTCTGACGTTGTTTGCAACCATTATCTCTGAATCGTTTTCTATTCCAAATGCATATTCATCAGCATAAAATTTGAAATCTTTATTTTCATTTCCATCCTCAACAGGCAAATCTTCAAATTGGAATTTTTCGGGATTGAATTTGTTTCGTATTACAAGCCGCTCTATTCCCGGGTATATCAGAGAAAGGGCCATTTCTATATGGTAACTGTCTGTTGAGTTGTTGAGCATGGCAAGCCCTATGTGCCCGTTTATAAACGCAGCATCGTAAAATAGATTGTGCGTGCTATTTGCATTGTTCAGTATTGCTGCCTTAACGCCTCCGTTGCTTCCTGCGCCGATGAATGTTGCAGTATTACCCCCGTTGCAGTTGTTTAGGGCAAGGATGTTGCCGTTCGCCATTGATGAGCATATTCCCTCTCCATTCATGTTTGAGATGTATACTTCATCAAAGAATTCTGCGCCGTAAAAAAGACGGTCAAAAGTCCCGCCTTTTCCGTCAATTTTTATCACTGTTTTTTTTCCTTTACTTGAATTTTCCTCTGTGAGAAGGCTGAGAATTTTTCCCGAGTATTCACCAAGAACATTTGAATTTAGGGAGCTTGAATTCCTTGTTCCTTCTGCGCTTTTTATGATAACATAGTCCTCTATGTCTTCTGTAGAATACTCTGTCCCATTAAGTTTTTCTTTTATGAACTCTTTGGCATAATTTCTGTTTTTTTTCATTAAGTCAATCATTTCTTTCCAGGATAACCTCCCGAATTCATTGAAGAATGCGTCTCCTGCATTGAGGAGCGCCTCTAATCCGTGAGAGTTTTCCTTTGTTTCCCTTTTCTCTATTCCAGACATGTCAAAAAGAGTCATTTTTTTTATTCTCAAGCCAAGTGATTCGCTTACTTTCTGTTCTGCATGCTTTCATATTGCATGCAAAGGAGAGCTTCTTCAATTGTCCTTGCAACAGGATGGTCGCTCATTTCCAGGTCTTTTCTTGCTTCAGAGATTGTTTCTGCATTAAGCTCATTCTCAGTTATCATGAGTATTGCCTTTCTGACATGCTCAAATGACTTGTCTGCGCTTGTGTAATCAGTGTAGTTTTTGAATGAGTCATCAATAACCTGCTTTGCAATAGCGTGCCTTATGGGGAGGCTTCTTTGGCTGTTCCATACCTTCTGCTTGAATCTTTCTTCAGGGTTTATCCTTGCTGCTGATGTGAATACAAATGCTGTTTTCACATCCTCAACTGTAACTCTGTCCCTTCCAAGGTACCATGCAAGCCCCTTTGACATCATTTCCCAGTCCTTCATGAACCTTCCTGCAAGCCCCCTAAGCACTTTTGTTGAGAGGTATCTCTTGTCATGCTCGTCATCTGACCTTGGATCCTCAAACCGGTTTTCCCCGAACTTTGTGCTTTGGGATATCTCAGAAAGCGTTGAATAGAAGAAGAGAAGAGGCTCGTCTGCAAACCTTATTTCCGAAATCTCTTTTTTTATCTCTGACACAAATCCGTTCTTGATTATCGGGATTTTCCTTCTTTCATATTCCTGGACAGTTGCCTGCTGAAGATCTGATATCTTATCTTTGATTGCTTTTGCATCGTTCTTGTGGGATTTGTAGAATTCAAAAAACTCGCCCACCTTGTCTTCAAGCCCCAGCCCCTCTTTTATCTTCTCATCGGCGTGCTCTACAAGATGCTGGTGCGCTATTGGATTGTATGTTGGCGGCCAAAGGAGAATTGAGTAGTTGTCCACAAGATTTTCATTGAGGGAGAATGTGCCTCCGTAAACATCGGGGTTCATTGCTGATACAACAACCTGTTTGTCTATCTTCCATGAGTGGTTTGCATAGTTCCACACATCATTTGCAACGCCCTCTCTTATCCTGTTCTGCTCAAGTTCAGAGAACCTGTTGAGTTCATCTATGATAAGGTAAGGCATATGGAATGGGAGATAAAGAAATGCCATGTCTATTCCCTTGTTTAGTTCAGCGATGTCGTGAGTTGCATAAATGTCATTGACTGTTGCTCCCGGGCTTCCGACAATTTTTCTCCAGTCAAAAATCTCAACTGGGATTTGGTAAACCATTGAGCCTATTACGCTTGCGAGCCTTGTCTTTCCTGTCCCAACATCTCCTGAAATGAGGGTGTTGTTTCCGATGCAAGAGTTTAATGCAAGCATTGTGGTTGTGATGGGAAGGATATTTTCTGAAATCGGCTTTTTGCTTTTTGCGCTCTCTATTGCCTCTTTAAGAAGGGCTCCTTTTGTGTGCCCGCCTATACCCTCCTGCGATTCATTGAGGTATATGTCTTTTGGAGCCTCTGCTATGAAATGCTGATTTATGTAAGAAACCATATCCCTTATCTGCTGCTGGTAATTACTTGCCTGCGCCTTCTGTCCGATGCCTAACATGTTATTACCCCCAATCCTTTTAAATGAGATTATTGCCGGTTTATTATTGACTGGCAGTGATAACAATTCAGAAAGGGTTTATAAATATTTCGGTTTTTTCACTATCAAATAATGGTAACTAATCCCTCATAGCTTTTAAATTGGCAGGATATTTTCAAAACGAGTCCATGCAGTAATTCTTTGGACTTTGAAGTTTATGCGGATTTTTATGATAATTCTCTCTTTTCCAAGCCGTTTTTTATTTTTTCCCGATAAATTAAAATATCCTTCTCTATTTAATCTGGCTATGCCTGCAAAATCAGAGCGAGGGAGTTAGGGTATCTGAAAAAATCTAAAAGAATTTTTCGAGTGATAAAAATGAGATGGGGAAATGAAAACAGAGAGCATGACTGGCTGAACACTTACCCGCAGTATGAAATCTCTCCACGCACTGCTGCTTCAATTATGACTCTTGGAATTTCTTGGCAGGAAGGCAGTGCGTCAAAAAGCATTGATTCAATTTCTGAAGTGAAGGGCCAGATGCCAAAAAGCATTGATTCAATTGCTGCATGCCCCAACATTGATTCAATCACTGCATGCGCCAATTGCGGAGTAAAGTGTTTCAAAAACCCCTCTGTTTTAAAAACAGATGAAGGCTCTGATCTTTCATTTGTTTACTTCGCGCTCAGCTTTGTTATTTCAGCAGTGTATTTCTCTTCAATGGGATTCTACGCAGAATTGGTCAAGCTCGCAGAAAAATAAATTTAGTTTATCTCCTCTTTATTTTATAGATTACTTTTTAAGAAATAAAGTATTTAAAATTCTAATCTGTATGTAAATAGAAATTCTTCTAAATTAGCTTTATATTTTTTTTCAGTGTTTTTTTGAATAGCTTTTATTATATATTCTGTAACTTTAGATTTTAGCTGTTTATAGAACTCGTCTTCTTTATCTTTTTCTATACTCACAATGGGTTCTGGGCAAAAAACTTTAACCAGCATTTGTTTTCCCTTAAGTTTATCATTGCTCACATTATTCCCATTATAGCTATCATAAAAAGTCACATCAATATTTTTAAAATATTGATCTAACCCAGAATTTTTGATGATAACATATCTTAACGCTTTTTGATGATCCTCACTTAACGACGGATTTACTATAATTTTAAAAGTGATACCAGAAGGAATAACTCTGTTGTTTTTATTTTCTTCAATAACTTTTTTCTTAAACAAGTTGTTGAAACTTCTCATATCTTTGTACAATTCGTTAAACTTTATAAATTTATTTTCTTGCTGCTTTATAAATTTTTTTTATTATTATTAGGAAATTTTAAGGAAGCCATGTTTTCTGGTTTTCCAGCTTTTGCGGAAGGTAGTCAGTAATCACAAAGTTGAGCCCGTGCTGTGCAAGCGCCTGCTGCTCAGCCCTCTTTTTCATCTCAACCATTTGGTTTAGGGCCTTCTGCCATTCAGGGTATGCCTTGACAAACGGGTCGTTCTTGAATCCGTCCTTAACCCTTTTTATGTCCACTTCCTTGAGGGGATGGGTTGGAAGCTTGTAATCGTTTATGTCTCCCGGGGTGATTCCCATGTATTTTGCCTTTGGGACGCAGAAGAACTTGTTGATGTGGGCTGCATTTCCGCTTCCCACCTTAAGAGTCCTGTAGATGTTCAGGTATCCGTATGGGTCTCCGTCTGTGAACACATAGACTGGAATGTCTTTTTCATCAGAAAGCCTTCTTATGAACCGCCTGCATGCCCTTGTCGGGACTCCCCCAAGCGATATCAGTATTGATTTTGATTTCCTGAAATAGGCATGCTTTACAAGCCTCTGGTACATTCCAGCTGTCTCTATTGCAAGTATGAAATTTGCCGTTGTCTCGAACTGCAGGTGCTCGACGCTGCTCGGGATTGAGTATGCGCCTGTTCCCATCTTGGTGCAGTCAATTTTTATCTCCTTTCCTGTTTCGGGGTCTTTATCCACTACAATAAGTTCTCCTGAGACATCGCCCCCCTTTTCCTCAGGAATGAACCCTATCTGCTCCCTATTAACCATGAACATTGCTTCAATGTCATCCATTACCATGTCTGATTCCGGCTGCTCAAGGAACCTTGCCTCGCCCCAGTTCTTTGACACATAGTATGCCTCTCTCTTTGTTGCAATGTCATCTGTTTCAATAAGGCTTTTTGAGAGCGACAACATTCTTAATGTCTGAGCGAATGTCTTTGATGTGTTTACAGTAAGAGTCCTTGTCTTCTTCTCATTTCCTATCTCAAAATATCCCTTTGCCTTGTCAAAATCCACGTTTGATAGCGAGCGAACAGGCATTGAAAGCTGGGGCTTCTTCTGCTGAATTATGCTCTCATACAGATTCCTTGAGAGCTCCTTTATTCTTTTTATCATTTCATCTTTCATTTTTCCGCTCCTTACTCACTGCCCTCATCATCGCTGTCCTCGGCATTCTCAAGCTCTTCCTCAACATTCCCTTTTATCCCGAATTTCTCCCTTCCGTTGTCCTCTTCCTCAGAGCCTTCATCTGAAATGCTTTCAATCTGCCTTGTCTTTTCAAGGAGCTCCTTTATTGCCGCCTGGAGTTTTTTCTCCTCGGTTTCAGTGAGCCCGAGAAGCTCTTTTAACGCTAGTGCTATGTGAGGAAGGTATTTCTCAATGTAGGACTTTTTCTTTATCGCATCATTTACCCTGTATTTCTTGTGTATGTATTTTGTAAGTTCTCTCCCGCATTCCTGGAGGGCAAGCTTCATCTCCCTGATTATTTCAGGGTAGTGGGCTATTGCCTCTTTTGCCTCGCTTGTAAACGGAGCCCATACAGATGCAAGGTGTATTGCTATCACGCATGGTCCTACAGGCACTGCCCCGTTGCTCTGGGATAGCCCGTATGATTTCCAGTTTGTGGCTGTTATTGATTTTGTTGCTGCGCAGGCTCCCTGCTGGTAAAGCAGGGGAACCCTGTTTGCAAACCTGAGAATTGTCGCCTGCTTGTCTCCCGGAATCTGCCCGCCGTATGCGATTGCGCATTCTATCACAAACGGGTTTCCCCTGTAGACAGATGGCGGTCTTGCAGTTGAAGTGTAGAATTCAGCATTAATCTCCTTTCGGAGCCCGTTCTCAAGATTCTGTGCGCCTATAGGTGAAAGGCAGTCCGGAGAGGGTGCTATTATCCTTGTGTTCCTTATCGCATCAATCAGCTTTTCTCCCTGGTTCCGGTCTATCTCATGGGGCTTTGAATTTGGAAGCATTGCTGCCTTTTCGCATATCTCTTTTGCAGTTCCAGCGCCTACTCTTGAGAATTGGCTTGTCAGGAAGCTTTGCAGCGTCCTTTCCTCTGCGCTCTTCAGCATTTTCAGGAGAAGCCCGAGCTCCACTCCGTATGGGTGGGGCTTTATCTCCTTTGCTTCAGCAGGAAGCTCTTTTGACACCCTTGCGAATATGAACTGTTCTGCCTTGGGGTTTGTGTAGGTTATTGTCGCGTGCGGATTTATGATTGCTGTCTGCTTGAGATACTCGTCAACTGACTGGTCGCCCTTCTGGTAAATTGCCTCAAGGTCTATTTCTATTCTTGTGCCATGCTCAATATCCCATTCCCGCTCTTCCTGCTTCAGGATTTCCGGCTTGTTGTTTTTCGTGTCAATGTGAAGCTCGTAGTAGTATGCAGGATGCTTTGGGGAAATTTTTGAGATTATCCTTATCGGCTTCCCTGTTGTCAGCTGTCCGTAGAGCGCTGCAGCAGATATCCCTATCCCCTGCTGCCCCCTCGCCTGCTTCAGCGTGTGGAACTTGCTTCCATAGAGAAGCTTTGCGAATATGTTTGGAATCTGCTCTCTAACTATTCCAGGTCCGTTGTCTGCAACTGACACCCTGAATTTTTCCTCCCCCATTTCCACAATCTCAACAAGGAGCTCGGGAAGTATTCTTGCCTCCTCGCAGGCGTCAAGCGAGTTGTCCACTGCCTCTTTTATTGCAGTGAGGAGTGCCTTCCTCTTGTTGTCAAAGCCGAGAAGGTGCCTGTTTTTCTCAAAGAATTCCGCAACTGAGATTTCCTGCTGCTTTTTTGCAAGCTCAAACGCGATTACATTATCTGAACCATTATTCTTACTCTCTTCAATCTCTTTTTTATGCTCTTTCTCCTCTGTTTTCTTTTCCTGCTTTTTCTCAATGTAGTCGGTGATTTTGCCTTCGGGCTTTTTCTCCGCTTTTTCTTTCTCTGCCATTTTGCCTTCCTGCAATTTTAATGTCTTTCTTATAAGCTTATCTTTTCTTCAGCATATGCTTTTTTAAAAAATTGAATGGTTTTTATGAGATTAAAGCAATTGCTTTATTTTGGAAAATCCTCTTTAGAAGCCTCATCCTTTTTCGCGCCTGTTTTTTTCTCGGCTATTTCCTTCTCGTCTGTTGCGCCGAATTCACTTTTGAACTCATCATCCCTTAGTTCTCTCCTCTTCCTTTCAAGCCATGTGTATACTGAGTGGTGGGCGCTTCCCTTGAGGAGCAACTCTATTGCCTTTCTTGCTATCGCAACCCTTGATGCCTCGCCTATTACGCCTATTGTCTTTCCGTAGACGCTTATGTTTGTGTCAGTCAGGTCTTCTATTGTCTTCCTTGCCTTTCCGCCTTCTCCAATAACCCTGCCTTTCAGCCTTTTCATCTGGGAAACAGAGCTTATCACATGCCTCAGCTCTATCACTTCAAAAGTGTAGTCTGACTTGAGCATCTGGACTGCAATCTTCGGGTTGAAGCCGCGGCTTATTGCCCTTATCACTTCCTTGGCAGTGTATAGTTTTATTGAGTCCTTGCTGAAGATTTCAATCTCATTTTCATGGCTGTCAATGTCCAGGATGCAGCCGGTTTCAGCCTCAATCTCTCTTTTGGTTTCTCCGCCCTTCCCGATTACTGCGGCTATCCTGTCGCCAGGCACTTTTATTGTGTATGAAAAAAGCTCCTCATCCGCCCTTTTTGAGTGCTTCATAGGGCTGACTGAGTCTATCTCTGCAGAAAATTCATCCTCATCAATCTCATCAGATGATTCTGCACTTGGCTCATCCAAAGGGGAATGTTTTTTATTTTCCTCTTCAGAAATCTTCACTTTTCCCTTTTCATCATTTTTTTCTCTCATCTTTCTTGCGAAAATCAGGCTTCTTTTAAACCTTTGTTTTTTTCAAAATGTTTTTTTTGATTAAAATAAAAGCGTATTTCACCTGCGCACTGCTTGGGCGCAGGATTTTTTTAATAATTGCATTGTTCATTGCATCAGTTTTATCTTCTTTGATTCCACTTCTTTCAGCCTCTGAATGAAATAGTCCAGGCAGTCCAGAGCGCAGAAATACGCCTTTTTCCTTAAGTCAGGGGGTCCAAAGATTATGCTGTAATACTTATTTGTTATAAGGTTCACAGGATTCCCGCATGTCGCGCATGTTTTCACTTCCTGGCTTTCAACCTCTTTTATCTTCTTTTCTACAAGCCTTTTAAGGTGGTCTCCCCCGCTCTCGAGGTCATTTTTCATCTTGTAGAGGTCTTCGTAGGAAATATCCTCCATTATCCTTGTAAGCTTCCTTTCCATTTATTCACCTCTTCTCCTTCTGTTATCTCCACCACCTCTTTTTTTAATCGTGAATTTTTTCCGGTTATTTCCGTCCCTTTTCCCTCCTTTCGCGGAAATCTATGAACCACCTGTTTTTTTCCAATGAGAACACAACCTCATACTTCCTGTTCTGCTCAAGTGAAAATAGGAGAGGCATTGGAATAGTTGTCTCGTAGCTGCTTCCCCTCCTGTAAAGTTTTCTTGTGAGTTCTCTCATTTTCTGATTCGGTTTTATTCGGCCAAATATACTTATATTAATGCTTATTTAAATACTTTTCTATTTTATTATTTTTATACTTAAAAAAATACTTATATTCCCGTTTGATGAAACTTTGGGATGCGCAGAATCAAAAGATTTTTAATCAATAAATGATTGAAATCAGAATGTCCGTTTTCGGGATGTCATAAAATTAAAGAGGTGGTTTTGAATGGTTGATTATATCAGCGCAATTAAGCGCCCTTTTTCAGATTTCAGGAATCTGATAATCGGGATTCTTCTCGGAATCATTCCCATTGTGAACCTTTTTGTCTCGGGCTACGTTCTTACCGCAGGAAACCTTTCGCTCAAGAAAAAGCTTGGGCTTCCAGAATGGGTTGACTGGGGAAATCTCTTCATAAGGGGGCTTTGCTCCATTTTTATATCCATAATTTACCTGATTCCTGCTCTTGCTGTTTTTTCAGCTGCAGCAGCGATATTCATTGCAAAGGTTTCATACCTGTTTGACATTGCAGGAGTAGTTGACGCATCAGGATTGACTCCTGAAATCATAAGGGAAGTGGTTAAGTTAATTCCAGTCCCCCTCTCTGCTGCTTTTGCAGTGCTCTTCATTCTTGCAGTGTATGTCATGCCTTCAGCATGGCTGAAATATGCAAAGGACTGGAAGATAAGGGAAGCATTCAGGATAAAAGAGGTTTTCAGGAGGGCTTTTTCAGCAAAGTATTTTCTGACATCAGTTTTCACAGGGATTTACAGCGCCATTATTTCAGTGCTTCTTTCCATGATTTTTTACAGCGCAACAGGTTTCCTTGAAATGCTGTCCTCTTCAATTTATTCAATGACTGCGGGGATAACATCGATTACTGCATTTGCAATGGTTTTCTGCGAGGATAAGAAAACTGAAAAAAGCACTGTTAAGCATGTGGTAAAAAAGGCAAAGAAGAGGAAATAAGCTTTTTTTATTTTATTAATTTATTATTTTATTATTTTATTATTCTGTTATACTATCCTGTTGCGTTGTCTTTTTTAATTCATTTGTCGCGCTTTTCTTTTATGGCTGAAAAGCCCTTTTTGGCATTCAGATTTCTTCTTTTGCGAGTAATTCAAAAGATTTAAATATCATAAAATTCTAAAGTTAGGCATGGCATTATCCCCGAGTGAGAAGTCGCTTCAGAGCGTGAGCGGCGAGGGAATCCTGAAGTGCCCGGAATGCGGAAGCACAGAAGTTGTCAGGAAGGACAATGAAGTGTACTGCAAGAAGTGCGGCGCAGTCATAGAGTAAGATTTGAATATTCTTAATTCTATGTTCTATTCTCTTTTTTAATTGTTAAATAATCTTATGAGTGAAATTACTTAGATATCTATCAGAATGAGATGGTTTAGTTTTTTTAACAGTTTATCTGCTGGGTTCCTTCTTCAAGGCATAGAACTTTGTGATTTTCTATTCTGTAATATTTTATATTAGGGTTGTCAACCTTTGTCTTGCAGCAGATGTTGTCAGCAACGCTTTTTACAAAAAGGTCATAATCAGTTTTTAATTCCTCATATTGCTTTGTTTTTGAATCAATTTGCGATTGCAGCTCCTCTATTTTTGCGTTTTTATTCTCCATTAACTTGCTGCAGTTCAAACTTAGAACATCCAGTTTTGCTTTGTATTCCCGACTAATATTGTTGCACTTTTCAAATTCAGAAAATAGTTGTTCATTGAAGTTATAGCATACAGATAAGTTTGTATTTTTTGAAAGTATTTCTTCGTGAAGTTCATCCAGATTTTGTATATATTCTTCAAAAGAAGAATTTATTTTGACCATCTCTTGGTAAACCGCGTATCCTGTTATTGACGGCCTTATTATAAATACCCCCATAAAAATTACAATTATTGAAAGAAGAGCCAATAATACAGAAAGCCTTAAGTGTTTTTTTTGAATTATCTGTTGCAGATTCATCGGATTTTTGATTTAACTACCTCCAAATTTATAAATTTTTTTGTTTTTTCACCAATGAAACATTCTTGTTGATCCATCCCCCTCTTTTTAGATATATTTTTAACTTAAACCCCCTTAATTAACTGCCATGTTTCACAATATCGCATTAGTCTGCTCAACAGAGGACCATGCAGGAATGAACATAAAGGATTCTTTCCTTGAAACAGCTGAATTTATGAAATGCGGGGTTTTTGATTCATACCCTGTTTTTGAGAGAACTTTTCATGCGGGCTCTAATGAAGTCAAGGCAAGGATTTATACAACTGACTCAGAGCTTGTGCATTACGAGAACCTTGACCGGCTTATCTCAGCGGATTTTTTCATCTTCATGAGCAAGCATCGAAGCGAATCTGGAATTCCCAGTTTAAGCGTGCACTCTCCAGGAAACTGGGGTTCAGCAGGGCTTGGCGGCAGGGATAGGGAGCTTTGCGTCTGCCCGGCATCCTTTCTTAAGAGGGCGATGCAGATTCTTGAAATAAGGGGAAATGGCTCGGGGTATGATGTTGTCCAGGAGTGCACCCACCACGGCCCTTTCCTTGAAAAGCCGTGCATGTTCATTGAAATCGGCTCTGAGCTTGAGCGCTGGAAAGACAGGAAAGCAGGCAAAATCATAGGGGAAGCCCTTTTTGAGCTTCTTTCAAATGAGGTTCCGGAGTGCCCTTCTGCTGTCGGGATAGGCGGGCTTCACACCCTTTCAAATTTCAAGAAAATCATAATAGAATCCGGGATTGCAGTCGGGCATGTATGCCCAAAATACATGCTTGATAATATTGATGAGGAAATAGTTCTTCAGGCAATTGAAAGGACTGTTCCAAAGCCCGAGTCAATAATCCTGGACTGGAAGGGCATGGGGCAGTACAAGGAAAAGGTTGATGCGATTGCAGAGGGAATCTCAAAAGCGCGCGGGATAAAAGTGATGCGGACAAAGGATTTCTGAACAGAAAGAATTAATTAAAAATCTTATCTTCTATCTTACTTGCAATTTATGCTAAAAAACGGCGCTAAAACTCAATACAAAGAAATCAAATGATTTCTTGAACTGAAAATCTTTGATTTTCATGTGCAAAAAAGCGGCAAAGCCACTTTTTGCATCCTAAAAATTTGCCATTGCAGATTTTTATGATTCCAAAATTCGCTTAGCGAATTTTTGGTACTTTAGTTTAGAGATAAAGCGCCGTTTTTGGCATCCTAAAAATCCGCGAATCAGAGAGCGTCCGAACGCTCTCAGCGGATTTTTATGATTTTTAGCAGAAATAAAAAATTTTTTATAATAGCTCTTCTTATCAATAGTGTTTGTTTAATAAGAGCAAAGAGAGGCGCATTAATGTTCATAGTTGAGAAAAACAAGAATGAGATTCTTTCCCTCCCTGCAAAGGAGATAAGCGCAAGGGATTCCAGGCATCTTTCATCTGAGCTTGCTGTAAAAATCCTGAATCTTCTCTCAGCAAAAGAGATGTATGTCATTGAGATTTCCAAAGCGCTGAAGGTGAATGAGCAGAAGGTGTATTACCACGTCAGAAAGCTTGAAAAGGCAGGCATTGTGAAAGTTGTGAAAAGCGAAAGCAAGCAGGGCGCTCTTGCAAAATACTATGCTCTTGAGGAGCCTTCTTTTGTAGTCAAGTTCCGGGATTTTGAGAACAGCCCGAACATGCTTCACCTTGGGGGAGAAAGCCCTTTTTTTGAGCCCTTCATAAAGGATGGGCAGCTGGATGCTTTCTTCATTGTGGGAAGCCCTGACCCCCACGGCCCTGACAAGGCGCGCTCAAGGGACGGATATTATGCAGTTGACTTTGCGCTTTTCCTTGGAACCTTTCTCAATTATGTGCCCTCATTTACTGTAAAGCTCGATACTGAAGTAAAGGATGAGGACCTTAAGGAGAATCTTATACTGATAGGAGGTCCTGTGACAAACAGGATTGTGAAGGAGGTAAATCCAAAGCTTCCTGTGAGATTTGAGAAAAAGGATGTGTGGAGCGTTTATTCAACCCTTTCAGGCAAATCATACTCAAATGACGAGATCGGGATAATTGTCAAGGCGAAGAACCCGTTTAACCCCGGAAAAAGCATTCTTATCCTTGCAGGGAGAAGGTATTCTGGGACAAGGCGCAAAGGTTGTGGAAGGGGTTGATTTGGATTCAGACGGGATTATTGACAATGTTGAAATAAGGGAATAAAAAGAATAAAGATTTCTGTTTACATTCTCTCAAGCGCCGGAATACCAATCAGGGAAAGCCCGTTTGCTATGACTGTTCTTGCGCTTTCAGTGAGAATCAGCCTTGCCTTCTTGACTTTCTCTTCTGCTTTCATAATCTGGCATTCGCGGTAGAATATTGAGAACTGCTTTGAAAGCTCAAGCAGGTATTTCGGGATTATGAACGGCTTGTATTCCTCAGTTGCCTTTGAGATTACTGAAGGGAATTCTGAAAGCTTTCTGATGAGCGCGCTTTCCTCAGCTGAATTCAGGACTGATAAATCAGCTGATTTAATCTCTTCAGCAGGGATGAACTTTTTGTTTTCCTCCTTTTCCTTTCGCAGGATTGATGAAGCCCTTGTGCAGGCATACTGCACATAGGATGCTGTCTCGCCCTCAAAGTCAAGGGCTTTTACTATGCTGAATATTATCGGCTTGTTGTTGTCCTGGTTGAGCATTGAGAATTTCATTGCAGCAATGGCTATCTTTTTTGCTGTATCCTCTTTTTCCTTCTTTGCCCATTCAGGATGCCTCTTCTCAATCTCGCTTTCTGCCTTTTTCATCATCTCTGATGCAAGAGTTCCGTATGTTACAACATTCCCCTCTCTTGAGGACATCTTTCCCTCTTCAAGCATCACAAGCTCGTGCGCAAGGTGGTAGCATTTTTTTGCATTGGGAAATCCCATGAGTTCAAGGGTTTTGAAGAGCTGCTGGAAATACATTTTCTGCTCTGAGCCGACAACATATATGCTTCTGTCTATCTCATATTTTCTGAACTTGTCCTCTGCAAGCCCGAGGTCCTTTGTGGCATAAAGGGCTGTCTTGTCTGTCCTGAGTATGAGAAAAACATCAAGATTGTATTTTTTCAGGTCAACTATTATTGCGCCCCGGCTTTCTTCTGCTATTTTCTTTTTCAGGAGCTCGCTGACTATTTCCTTTCCCTTCTTTTCAACCTCGCTTTCAAAGAAATAAATATCAAAATTTATCCCGAGCTCCCTGTATATCCTCTTGAATTCCTCAATGCTCCATTCTCTTGTCTCTTTCCATAGTTTTGTTAGTGAGCTGTCGCCCTCCTCAAGCTTTTTTGCAATGAGGGCAGCCTCTTCTTTTAGCGAGGAATCCTTTTTCTCCTCTGCCTCTGCTATTCTTTTTGTTGCATCAGTGTAAACCTGCCCCAAAAATTCCCCCCTTTCATTTTTTGGAATCTTTCCAAGCTCTCCGCTGTGGAATTTTTCAAGAGCCCAGAGGCATTTTCCGACATGAGCCCCGACATCCCCGATGTAGTTGGCTGCTGTAACATTGTATCCTGAGAATCTCATAACCCTCACAAGGGAGTCCCCGATTGATGCATTCCTGAGATGCCCGATGTGAAATGCCTTGTGGGTGTTGGGGTCAGAAAACTCCACCATCACCTTGTCTTTTTTCTTTTCTCCTGAGCCGTATGAATCGCCTTTTGCTATTATTTCTTTAAGGACCTTTTCTGCAAAAATCCCTTTTTTCAGGAAAAAATTAAGATAGGGCCCTGTGCTTTCCACCCTTTCAATGAACAGATAATTTTTTTCAGAAAGCGCCGAATTTGCCTTTTTGCTTATATCCATGGCAATCTGCGCCGGGCTCTTTTTCATTGACTTTGCAAATGAGAAGCATGGAAATGCATAGTCGCCCATCTCCATCTTCGGAGGAACTTCAATCAGGCTTTCAATATCCTCTTCCTTATTCCCTGTTGCTTCTGCAAGGAGGGAAGCGATTTTCTTTTTTTCATTAATCTCTTCTTTCATTTTATCTGGATTGTTTTTTTTAGTTTATTTATAATTATCCTGTTTTGCTGTTTGATTTTGAAAATTCATTGATGCTCATTCATTTATGCACAATATGTTAATCATATCTCTTTTCTTATTGCCCTCTTCTTCGGGCTTTCTTTTTCAGAGAGTGCCTCTTCAAGCGCAATTACCTTTTTCTTGTAGCGCTCAATTATAATTTTCATCTCCCCGCTTTTGTTCGCCTCGCTCACAGCTGAGTTGAAGAGCATCTGCTTCTCCCTGTGCACATTGTCTAATATTGCATCCCTTCTCTTTATCTCCTCTTCAAACCACTTCTCCATGTTCTCTATTCTCTTCTTAAGGGATTCTACTGTTTCAACCCCGCTCTTTGCAAGCTCAAAAAGCTCCTCAGCGCTTGCCATTCCTGAATCATCTTTATCTATCGCGCATGGCTTTTTCTTTTCCTGCTTTTTTTTATTAAAAACCTTCCGCATTCTAAACTCTCCATCTCTTTATGCAGTCTTCCTCGACAAAATGAAGCTTTCCCGGGATTATTATGCAGTGAAGCGGCTTTCCAAAGTCCTCGGCAAGAAGTTGTTTTGCTGTTCCTGATTTTATCGTTGAATCATCTGAGCCCATCCTTGCGCATCCGATGCAGAGGGTTTTTTCTGTGAATATCCCTTTTTTTCTCCTGCCCTCAATATCAAGCATGTATTTTATGCCGTCGTTTGCAGTCATAAATTTGCCTTCTTTCGGGCGCAGGTCCAGCAAAATGAGGGTGTGAGCCCCTATTGAGAGGTTTTCTGCAAGAACATCATAGGGAGTTTCAGGAGTGAAGCCCTCCTCAGGAAAGGGAATGCTTGTTGTTTTTCCAAACTTGTAGAGCTGAAGCCCAACACTCCCTATTGCATTCAGGATTGAGGCATTGTTAACCACAAATGCCTTTACCCCCTTTTCCTCTGCTTCACGCATTATCTCGGCGTGGGTTGTTGCGCTGAGGGGGTCTCCTACGACAAGGACTGAAACATCAGAATTCTTTGCCTTTTCAATCAGTTCAGACGAGCCCTGCTCCATATCAATCCTTTCAGCGTCTAAAATCTTTTTTCCGATGAGCTTTTCCAGCTTCTCCTTTCCAGCAGGAAGGATGGCAGTGTATCTCTCAAGATAGACATAATCTGATTTTTTAGCAAATTCCAGCCCCTTCAGGGTTATGTCCCTTTCGTCACCCAGCCCTAGTCCTATGAGGTAAAGCGCCATTTTTATCCAGTTTGGAATTATTTTGATTCAATATTTAAATCTTTATGATAATCTGCTGCGCTTTTTTCCCGTCGGAAAACCCCGTTTTTTGAATATAATTAAAGGTATACTGA
Source organism: Candidatus Woesearchaeota archaeon (assembly GCA_026394965.1). Classification (NCBI taxonomy): domain Archaea; kingdom Nanobdellati; phylum Candidatus Woesearchaeota; species Candidatus Woesearchaeota archaeon. The sequence continues at coordinate 35,254 of JAPLZQ010000103.1, read as the reverse complement.
AATACTAAAGAGCCCATTTTGAGTATTAATATATAAATGCGCTATATGGATATAGATTTTTGAAAATATATTTCAGATTCCAGAAATATTTATATACTTATTAACTATGAAGAAAATATAAAATTTTCAAACAAAGTTTTTGGCGAAACCTCGTTTGAAGCAATCGTTTCTTGAATTTTGGCGTAAAATAGTTGAATTACCGAAAAGGTTACCTGTTGGCGCAAGTATCTTTTTCTAAAAGTAGTAAAAACCATACTAGAATATAAATATTATGGTTTTGTATTATGTTTTTTCCAGAATATAGATTGGAACGATGTGTGGGCTTTTACAAACAAATAGCAAAAACAGACAAAAGGGGGTTGAAAAAATGGACTATATAATACAGAACGCATTGGAACATTCGGACAGGAAAGTTGAGGGACTTGAAGGGCAGGCCAACATTAAGGTTATAGGCGTTGGTGGCGCAGGAAACAATATGGTTTCATGGCTCTACCAGAAGGGAATACGCGGAGCTGAGATTCTAGCCTGTAACACAGACAAGCAGCACCTTGACATAACTGAAGCTGATCGCAAATTCATCATCGGTAGGGATGTGACAAGAGGGCTCGGATGCGGAGGATTCCCGGAAAAGGGAGCTGAGGCAGCCAAGGAGAACATGCAGGAGCTGAAAGAGGCTCTCAAGGATGCGGACATGGTTTTTGTGTGCGCAGGAATGGGAGGAGGAATAGGAACAGGAGCAGCTCCAGTCATTGCAAAGATTGCAAAGGACATAAACTCAATTGTCATAGGAACAGTAACAATGCCCTTCAAGATTGAAAGAGTGAGAGTTGACAAGGCAGAATTCGGGCTCCAGCAGTTAAGGCAGGTTTCTGACACAGTTGTCGTTATAGACAACAACAGGCTTGTCCAGATTGCAGGCGGGCTTCCAATCCAGCAGGCATTTGCCGTAGCAAACGAGCTCATTGCAACAATGATTAAGGGAATTGTCGAGACAATTGCGGTTCCAAGCCTTGTAAACCTGGATTACGCAGATGTAAAGGCAATCATGAGCAACGGCGGAGTCGCAGCAATCGGAGTCGGCTCATCTGATACCAACAACAGGGTTGAAGAGGCAGTTAACGGAGCGCTCTCAAATCCGCTTCTTGACATCAACTACAAGGGAGCAACAGGAGCCTTAATCCATGTGACAGGAGGCCCAGACATGACTCTTGAAGAAGTCAGCAGGGTAGGCGAACTTGTGACAGAATCCATGGACACAGATGCAAATGTCATCTGGGGAGCAAGGATTCAGGAGGACATGAAGGGCAAGCTTGTTGTGATGACAATAATAACAGGCGTAAAATCTCCATGGCTCCTCGGAAAAGACGAGTACAAGAGAAGCATGACAGCTGCGAACAGGGCTGTTGCAAACCATGTCAGCGACGAGCTGGGGATTGAAATCCTTCAGTAAGGCAAATCAGTAAAATGTTTTTTGCTCCGGGCTTTTCCGGAGCCTTATAGCATTTTCACGCTCACAAATTCATGATTGAGAGGGATCGCAAAAAGTCACTTATTCACGCTCACCTTCGGGTGTTGACTTTCTGCCTTCATTTTCCCACCCCCACAAACCTAAATGAAGGCAAAAACGTTTGTCTCCTTGCCGTGAGGCAATGGAGAACTTTTTTTTTATTTTTTCTTTTTTTTCTTTTTTTTAAAAAATAGCAGCAGCGGCAGGACTACAGAATCAATTTCTAAAAATTAAAAGCATGAAATATTTTCGGGCTGATTTTTCCAATAATTCAGAATGCCTTTTTTTAGAATACCTTTTCTTCCTTGCAGATGTTTGAGAGGACGCTCTGGGCTGCTGCTATGAATTTTTCCTCATTTTCTGTTTGTATCACTGCGCCTGAAGCATTCCGGTGCCCGCCTGCTTCACCGCCTGCAATGGATGTTATCTTTCTCATAACAGCGCTCATGTCATGCTCTGACTGCTTTCTCCCTGCAACCCTTCCAGACACCTTTGTCTTTCCGCTTTCTGCCTGAGCCATTGACACAATTATTGTTCCCTCAGGTATCATTCCTGACTTTGAGATGATTGAAGCCATTGTTCCAATAACTGTTGGAATCACTTTGTCCGAGGCATTTATTATCATGAAGCCGTCGCCTGACACAACTGCCTTTGATTCTCTGTTCTCCTCATACCACTTTAGGGATTTCATTATCTCCTTTTTGTAGTCAACAAGCGTTGAGAGCGCCTGCTGTTTTGCGCGCGAATCCCCAAGGCATGCGCCTATACCAAATGATGCCTTTCCCATCCTTCCGCAGGCATTGAGAAGGGTTGAGAATTCCTTTGCATCTCTCAGGGGCGATTCCTCTTCCTCTCCCAGGATTGTGTAGACCTGTCCAAGGATGTCCTCTGGATTTTTCTCTTCAAGGCGCATAAGGATTATTCCTGTAACAAGCTTTTTCATTTCTTCACTTGAAAGATTTGGGAGTTTTTTCCAGCTCCCTTCGCTGTTCCTGGGATTTATCCCAAGGCTTTTCAGGAATTGTATTGAGCTGCTTTCAGAGCCTGTAATTCCGGGAATGAAGAAGTCTGTGCTCTGCTCAAGGAGCTTGTGGATGGGCTTTGTCTGGGCTCCGAAGAGCCTTAATCCCTTTTCCACTTTAATCCTGCCGTTTTTTTCAGCGGTTTTTATGATGGATAAGTTTATGCCTGAGAATCCGTTCCTGTCCTGTATGTCCCCGATAGCGCCTATAAGCGCAATGTGCGCCATGTCCTCATTTTTCTTGTCAATCTCAGTTGCGAAAAGGAATACAACGCCTGCTCCTGATATTTCCGAATCGCCGTCTATTCCCGAAAGGTGGGGGTTTAAATGAACTATTCCGTCTGATTTTTCAGATTCTTCAGAATTTCTTTCAATGTCGTGGTGGTCAAGTATGAATACTTTTTTCTCTTTCATGAACTTTCTTATCCTGAAAATCTGCCCCGAGCCTATGTCTGTAAAGAAGAAGGTTTTGTAGTTTTCCCTGGAAAGCTCGGATATTGCCTTTTCATCCAGCTGGGGAATTATGGAAAGGGCGTATCTGCGGTTGAGCCGGTTCAGCATCCTTATCATTATTGATGCAGCGCTTATTCCGTCGCAGTCAAGGTGGGACACAAGCCTTATTGTTTCCCCCTTGTCAAGCGCCAGAAATTCATCAGCAGCAATCTTTACATTCTTCATGAATGCTTCAAGAGAGTCCTTTGCCCTGCACTCTTCAACATCGCCCAATTTCCTATCCACCTCTTAAAATTAAAACCGCACAGATTCGCAGTAAAGCAGAATCTGAAATTAAGGAAGCCGCTTATTAAATATATTGTATCTGCAAAATAAGTTAAAAAGAATATAATTCAGATAATCAGATTAAAAATAATAAAATAATGAAAAATATTATAAAAAATAATAAAATAATTTAAGGCGCTTACTCTATGTAAAGCCTTATCTTTTCAGGCTCATACTTCCATTCAACAGGAACCTTTCCTGTTATCTTGTAGTATTTGACAAGCCTTCTGATTTTTGACTCAGTGAGTATCAGCCCTCTCTTTGCGCTCTGGTCTTTTGCATTTTTCTCAATGTGCTTCCTTATCAGGACTATCCTTCTGAGGAGCGCAATAAGGTCTTCAGGGAGCTTTGGGAGGAGCTTCTTGTCTCCGAGTATCTTTGAGATTGTCTCTCCTGTGAGAGCCTTTACATCAGGGATTCCGTATGTGTCCCTTAAAATCATTCCTATCTCTGAGCCGCTCTTGCCTTCTTTTCCGAGCTTTGCAACAAGCATTTCAACTTCCTTGGGAGCGTATCTTATCCAGCTTTTTTTGGTTGCTTCCTTCGGCTTGTTGCTTCCGGCTTTTCCTTTCCTTCTTGAATGCATTCTTGCCATTCTTGTCCTTCCTCGCATTTTTCAGCAGAGATTATACAAAAAAGGCGCTAAAACTCATTACTTTAGTTGCGAGATACAGCGCCTTTTTGTATCCTAAAAATCCGCGATTAAGAGAGCGTCCGATCAAACGCTCTCAGCGGATTTTTATGATATCCTGCCTTTTTAATATAGGAGAAATCAAAAACTGTTTCTCCAGCGCAGACAAGCTTTCACCGGTCTGCCTCTCGACGTTATCAATTTTGTTTTATTAAAAAAATAAAAGCATAAAATCAGGGTTTATACGAATTCAACCTTTTTTGCCCTTTTTCCTTCCTTCTGCACGCTGCTCTTCTTGCACACGCTGCATTCATAGCGGAAGTCAGTCTTCTTTGACTGCTTTTTTCCAGCCATCTTCCAGGCGGTTACTGCTGGCTTGGAATACCTTCCATGCCCGCCCTGCCCTCTGGCACGCCCCCTCTTCCTGGCCCGGTACTTTGAGCCGTAGCTCAGGGAGCTTGGCTTTTTCTTTTTGGATTGGAATACCTTGTGAGGCGTATGCTTCTTGCAGTGCGCGCAATACCTTTTTATTATCTTTGGAATCTTCATGAATGATGAGGATTAAGGGGGTATTTAAAAACTTTTCTAAAAAGAATTGCCGGGATATTGCAGGATTGAAATTAAAAGAATTGAAAAAAAAAGCATAGAAAACAGCAGCAGAATCAAATGCCGGATTTTTATCCGACGTAGTTAAGCTTCTTTTTTTCCTGCTCGTCTGTTGCAGCCCTGCTCTTCTCTATTACCTGCTTGAGCTTGTTCTCAAATTTCTTTGCATTGTCCAGGAGCGGCTGGTAGTCAACCTTGAGGCTGAAGCGCTTGTCAAGAATCTTTATCAGCTCGGCAGATGCCTTGCTGTCAGGCAGCTCTGAATTTGTTTCTGCAAAAAGCCCGCTTATGCTTTTCAGGCATGTGAGGAGCGCCGCTGTTGTCCCAAGGATTATCCCCTCTTTCAGGGGCTTTATCCCGAGAGATTCATAGTCCTTCTCTTTTTCCTTTTCCTTGCAGAAGAAGAAAACATCCCCTCCTGCTGCAGGGGAATTAACGCCTTCAAGGCTTACGAACTCCTTCACCTCAAGCTCTTCTTCCAGCTTCATGAAGTCCTCTGAAAGCTCGCGGAAGTTCTGCCCGGTAATCTTGTTCACGCTTCTAATGAGAATTATGTTGTATTCCTTGCTGTAGAAGACTCCCATGGATTCAACAAGCTTTCCCTCGTGGATTGCCACAAGCGGTATTTCCTCTTTCAGGCTTATCCTTCCGATATGCTCTGTCTTGAGGTGCTCTATGAGAAATTCAACTGCTATTGTTCCGACAAGCCCGAATCCCGGGAAAGCCTCTATCACAACTGCGTTTTTTGGTTTTTTTGTTAGGTATAGCATGCTTTTTTGAAAATCAGTTTTATATAAATACCTTTTGGTGAGCCGGGGTTATTTTCAGCTCAATTCCTGAGAGCCGCATTCTAAAAACCGGAATATGCTTTTTCTCCAAACTTTTCCTCAAAAATGAAAATCTTTATAAACAGGTGTTTTTTCCCTTTCATTAAGATGGCTAAAGCACAAAAATTAGACAAGACACAGAAAGAGAAAAAGAAATGGTATGAGATTCTCGCTTCAAAGAACTTCAATGAGGTCTCTATGGGAGAGACTGTTACAGCTTCCCCAAATTCGCTTATCGGAAGGACAATAAGCGTCAACCTGATGAATATCACAGGGAACATCAAGAAGCAGAACATAAATGTCAAGTTCAGGATTACTGAAATAAAGGACAACAAGCACGCCCTTACCGAACTTATCGGGTATGAAATGATGCCTGCCATGATAAAGAGGATTGTAAGGCGCGGAAGGGACAAGATAAGCGACTCGTTCATAGTCAAGACATTGGACGGCAAGATTGTCCAGTTCAAGCCGGTTTTCATAACATCGGGAAACACAAGCAGGAACGTAATTGCAAGTCTCAGGAGGGCTGAAAGGTATTTCATAATAAAGAGCGCAACTGAGAAGAATTATGATGACATTGTTTCTGAAATAATCTCGGGAAAGTTCCAGAGCGAAATGAACTCGTTCATCAGGAAGGAATATCCCCTGAAGGTGTGTGACATAAGGGCATTCTCTGTTCTGCAGCCGACAAGGGCAGTCAGGATTGAGAAGCTCAGGAAGCAGGATGAGATTCTCTCCAATCCTGAAGAGGATGAGGAGATGGAAGGCGAGTCAGAGGATCAGAGGATAATTGAGAACATCAAGAAGAAGGAGTCTGATTCTGAAAAGCATCCGGAAGACCTGCCAATAGATATTGAAGAAGAGAAGGAATCTTCGGAATAAGTTTTTTGGAGGCGGATTAAAATTTCTTTCAAACCTGTTATTGACTATAAGAAATGCAAGAATACAAAGACATGCATAAGCGTCTGCCCCATGAGCGTGTATGCCGAGGAAAAGGGGAAGACAGTCGTCAAGAAGCCAAATGAGTGCATAGGATGCAGGGCATGCGAGGTTCAGTGCCCGCACTCTGCAATAAAGATTAATGAGGAGTAAACTCCCATTATTTTTCTCCTTTTATTCTTTTTATCATTTTCTTCTTATGCAATAAAAAGTTATTTAACCAACCTCTTTTTAATTCCATAAAATGATATGCCTTGGGATTGAAAGCACAGCCCACACATTTGGAGTGGGAATCGTGAAAGAGGAAAATCGCGAAGTCTCAATTCTTGCAAATGTGAAGTCCGCATACACTTCTGAAAAGGAGGGAATTATCCCCTGGGAGGCGGCAGAGCACCATTCTGAATGCTTTGACTCTGTTATAAGGCAGGCGCTTTCTGATGCAAATGTCTCATTTTCCGACATTGACCTGATATCCTTCTCTCAAGGGCCCGGATTAGGGCCTTGCCTAAGGGTTGGAGCATTTGTTGCAAGAACACTTTCAGTGCTTTTGGATAAGCCGCTTATAGGTGTTAATCACTGCATAGCGCATCTTGAAATTGGGCGGCTTGTTACTGACTCAAAGGACCCGGTTCTTATGTATGCATCAGGCGCAAACACCCAGATAATCGCATTTGAAGGCGGGAGATACAGGATTTTCGGGGAAACCCTTGACATGGGAATTGGAAACATGATTGACACCTTTGCAAGGAAGATTGGGATGGGATTTCCAGGAGGGCCTAAAGTTTATCAGCTTTCCCTTGAAGGAAAGAATTACATTGAACTGCCCTATGTGGTTAAAGGGATGGATGTGTCTTTCAGCGGGATACTCACCAACATCGGGAAAAAGTATGAAAGCAGGGAATATTCTGTTCCTGACTTGTGCTATTCCCTTCAGGAGACTGTTTTTGCAATGCTTGTTGAGGTTTCTGAGAGGGCTATTGCCCACTGCGGAAAGAGCGAGCTTCTCATGGGCGGAGGGGTTGCCTGCAACAAGCGCCTTTTTGAGATGGCAAAAAAAATGTGCGATGAGCGTGGTGCAAAATGCTTTTCGCCTCTTCCTGAGCTTCTTGTGGACAACGGGGCTATGATTTCATGGCTCGGGCTTCTTGAGCACCAGAAAGGGGCAAGGCAGAGTCTTTCTGAAACTGCTGTTCGCCCCTATGAAAGAACAGATGACATTGATGCATTCTGGCACACAGCAGAAAAAAATTATTCCTTCAGGAAGAAAAATTAAAAACCCAATAAAGAATAAAACAAAATTTAGTAAAGGCGTTCTTTCTTAATTCTCTTTCTTAATGTCTTCAGCTGCTGCACAGTTCGTCAGGCTGCCAGGTGTAAGGGCAGAAGTCAGTTATGTCAATGCACTGGTTCTCTGCCTTGTATGCCTTTACTCTGCAGCACCTATATCCATTTGGGCAGTTGCATTTTGGGGCAACATGGGATACAATATCGCTGCACACAAATGAGTAGCCCTTGTCAGAGTCAGGCGAGCTGCCTGTTCTTTCGCAGTAGTCTGCGCAGTCGCCCCAGCTATTTATGTTATTTTCTGCCTTGTTAACTTTAAGCCATTCTCCCTTCTCGCAAACCTGGCAGTAGCAGAAGTCTGAGGCGCATTCCCGCCTTGCATCGCTGTCCTTTAATGTGTTTGCGCATTTTGGGTCGTCAGGGGAGCATTGTGTTTTCTTCATGCATCCTGATGAAGCAAATAGGATTATCAGAATTGAAAATGTTATGATTATAAACTCTGTCTTTTTGCTTTTCATTTTTTCCCTTCGCTTTTTCTCAGCAGATTACAGGGCCGATTATCGCAGCCGGCTCTGTTATCCCTTCCTCAAAATAGGACTTTGTGTTGTAGACAAGTATCCTGTTCTTTCCTGATTCAGATATGTAAAGGTAGGAAAAGCCCTTGTCTCTTGGCTCATCAATCACATCAAGCCCTGTTGGAGTGTCCAAGCCGTCAATTGACTTTCTTTTGCTGTAATCGTCGCTGTCTATCTGGTATACCTTTCCGTTGACTGAATCGCTTACATAAATGTATTTTCCCTTTGTGGCAATTGCGTAAATCCTTGCGCTTTCCTCAAATTCAATTGTTCCTTTAAGCTTGAAATTGCCGCTTGAGAAATATTCCTGGCTGTCAAAAACCTGGATTCTTCTGCTCTGGCTGTCCACTGCAAATATCCCGTTTGAATAAACTGTAATGTCTGAAAGCTCCCTGAATTTTCCCTCTTCAAACTCTGATTCAGTGTGCGAGCCGAATTGCCTGATAAATTCCAGAGTCCTGTCCCTGCTGCTTCCTAATACTACAATCCTGTTGTTCTTAAGGTCAGCTATGAAGAGATTCTCATCATAAACCTCTATCCCTGCAGGGAAGCTGAACTGTGTTCCTCCGGCAGAGCTTTCCTGCTTTATGAAAGTGTATAATTTTGAGGGCTCGCAGTAGTTAAGCACCTGCACCCTGTTGTTGTTTGAGTCAGAAACATAAACCCTGTTGTAGTCGCCCTGGTCAACTGATATTCCTGTAGGAGCATTGAACTCTTTTCCCGGAATTGTCCCTGCGCTTCCGTCAGGATTTCCAAAAATGTATTTTTTGACAAAAGATGGCTTTTCATCATCAAGAGTTTCAACAGGCCTTTTGAAAACTATAATCCTGTTGTTTCCTGTGTCTGTTACAAATATCTCATCTCTCGACCTTACTGCAATTCCAGTCGGGTTCCTGAACCTGCATGTGTCAAATACCTCTTCTGGCTCTGATTCAATGCATTTTTTTGCAGAATCATCCCATTTGAAATCAGCCATGCAGTCGCACTCATAAAGCGCCTTTTTCACGCAGACAAGCCCTGCGGAATCATCGCATTTGGGTTCATTGTCAATTGAGCACTGTTCCTGGTATGAGCGCTTTTCTGCGCTTTTCGGCTTTTCATCAGTTCTTGTTACATTATTCCTTTCTGCATATGCCTTTACTGATTCAGGAAGTTTAATGTTGTTCTTCAAGTTTTCATCTGCCTTGAATTTTCCTTCTCTCTCGTCTTTTGCTGTGTCTTCAATGTTTCCGTCGCTTTCCGCAGATATTATCTTTCCGTCATTTGCTATTGTTACCCTGACATATGTTCCATCCAGCAAGGTTGCATATACAGTTATTATGCCCTCTTCATTTTTTGTTATTCTTTCAATAGCGCTTGAAGGCGCAGTGCAGGATTTCCTGCAGACATTGTCTGCGCAGCAGCTTAATCCCTCATTGAAAAATCCGCAGCCGTATATGCAGCAGGGCTGGTTTTCAGCTCCGCATGATGGCTCCTGCTTTGGAATGCAGCAGTCAAATTCGCAGTTTCCGCATGCGCTCTCTGGAACGCCAATTGCTTCAGAGAGCCCCTCTGTTTCCCCACAGTTCCAGTTTGTGAGTATTGACTTGTTCAGGCACATCCCTCCAAGTTTTGCGCACTCGCTTTTTATGCATGAATTATCATTTTTCTGGATGCAGCTCTTTACAGCAGGAACATATTCTTTTCCTTCTTCCCTTTTTTCAGCAGTTAATATGCTGCATTCGCATCTTGTTCCTGTTCCGTCAGGCATGCATTCCCCGCACTGCGCAAGCCTGCATCCTGGAAAGCCCTCTGCAAATGAGCTCTTGCAGTCAGTATCTTTTATCGCATCCCAGAAAAGGGGCTTTTCATCCTGGCTGAAGCAGTCTGTGTCATCGCAGTCAACCTTTCCGTCGCAGTCATTGTCAATCCCGTCTGAGCAGAGTTCAGAAGAAGGGATGCATTCAGGAATTTTTGCGCATTTTCCGCTTATGCATGAAAATCCTGCGCAGCATGCCCTCAAATCAGTGCGATTTTCAGAAGAATCAGTGCATACTGAATTTTCATTTCTGCAGCATCTTGCTGATTGATACTCAATTTCTCCGATTTTTACTGTAAAGTTTTCAGCAGAGCCCTTTTTCTCCTCTTCGCTGAGCCCTTTTTCAGGAAGATCATAGCTGCAGGAAAGGGCATTTCTCCCGCTTATTACACTTCCTCCATATGCTCCGTTAATATCAAAATAGTCAGTGCACAAGCCCGATGATATGTTGCATACCTGCTCTGCAAGGTAATACTTCCCTTCTTTTTCAATTATCTCGTCAGGATGCGCCCCAATATTATCTGTGCATACTCCTGCAAAAAATCTCAGCGGATATTCTGAATTTGGGTCTGTTCCCTCGCTTTTTGAGCACTCTGCAATTGAAAGTTCTATGAAGAGAAGCAATATGATTAACGGAGCAGCCATCCATAAATCCCTTTTTCTCATCTTATGCATCTCAATTTTTTTAATCATAATATAATCATAATATTTTACCGCTTTTGATGCCTTTTATCTCATTATGATATTATAATTCTTATCTCTTTTTTATTTTCCTCTCGTATATATCCATTTCATAATTCTCATATTATCTTTTTGTGCCGTGTTGCGAATATAAACATGTATTCAGGATTTGCCTTCCTGTCGTAAATCACCCAGAGCGTGCTTATCCTGTCATTAAGGAATGCCCATTCTGTTTCCATCTTAGTCACTATTCTGAACAGGAAATTGTAGGAAAATAAGGGGTTGTTCTGAAGGCTGCCGCCTGTTTCTGCGATTAGGGCAATATCTGCCTCATTTTCTGAGTATTCAACGCTTTCAATTATGTTCTCTGCTGTCTTGACTATCCTTCCGAGCTGTATATCAACCACATTCTGAAAGCTGTTCAGGCTTATTGAGGTGCTTCCCCTTATTGCAGTTATTGGGTAGTCCATCTTCAGCAGGACTGAGCTGTCCCTTATCACTGAGGTTACTTCAGGAATTCCCTCTTCTATCTCGTAGCCCTGCTTTCTGAAAATCTCAAAATCCACGCAGTTCCTGATTTCACCCTGGACATAGTATGAAATCTCCTGCTGCATCTCTTCAATTGAGAGAAGCCATTTCTTCCCGTTTGGATTGTTCTCATCATACAGATAGGTTGCCTTGCCGAAGTCAGTGCTTATTTCATTTACATTAATGTCAGGGTAAAGGTATCCGCCGTATCTTCCGATAAGGAATACTGCGTTTTTGGATGTGAAGTCAAAGCAGCTCTTGACATATGACTCTATTGACTGGCTCATTATTGCTTCTGACGGGATTTCCTTTGAGCTTTTGATGTTCTGGCTCGCAAAGTAAAATATTCCGAATGCCACGCATATCACAATTCCAATAAGAACGAAAACCGCAAGCTGAGCCTTTTTATTATGCATTCTGTCACACACTTTTTCTTTTTTTTTAGAGGGAAGGGCGCCTATTTAAACATTTTGATTATTGCTTTTATGCCCCAAGCAGGAACTTTGTTGCAAGCATGAACGCCATTCCGATAACAAACATCCCGAATGCCAGCATTGACTTTTTCAGGTCTGCCTCTTTGTGAAGTTCAGGTATTAAATCAGAAGCAGAGATGTAAATGAATCCTCCTGCCGCAATCGGGAGCATGTATGTGCTGAATGATGAGCCTGCCGAGAAGAAATATCCGATGATTCCTCCGATTATGCAGGTGAGCTGGGCGAGGAAATTGTACAGGAGCGCCTTTTTCCTCTTTTCGCCCCCGTACACCATTATGCTGAAATTCCCGAGCTCCTGGGGTATTTCGTGCAGATAAAGCATCAGGCTTGTGATTATCCCGAACCTTACGCTTACTATGAAAGCAGCTGCAACTACAAGCCCGTCAACAATATTATGGACGCTGTCGCCAATAACAACAAGGGATGTCATCGGATGCACATCGCAGTGTTCCTCGTGGCAGTGCCTCCATTTGAGGACTCTCTCTATTGCAAAGAAGATAAGGAAGCCAAGAAGGAAAAGTGAAAGGGCAAGCTCTGCCTTCATCTTTTCAAGCCCCTCGAGAAGCATGTGAAAAAGCCCTCCTGCCATAAGGGCGCCTGCTGAGAATGCGACAAGGGAGAAGATTGTGCTCTTAAGAGTTTTCTTTTTCATGAAGAATGTGAATATCCCTACAAATGCAAGAAGCCCGTCAATCACGGTTGCAAGAAGTATCCATAAAAATGTATTCATCATTTTCACCTTTTATTTTCTGCGGCTTTATTCAATTTATATTATAAGCTTTTCCTTGTCGCCCTTTATGTAAGCGGCAATTTTATCCTCATCGAGAGATAGTCCTTTTTTCCTGAAGAAGTGGCACATGTTTTTTATGTCCCTTTTCAGGTATTCTGAAAAATTTGGATTCCTATCTGTTGTTGCCTGGCTGAAGTCTATGAACACCGGCTTTTCATTAAAAATGAGGATGTTGAATTCCGAAAGGTCTGAATGGACATACCCTGCCTTGTAAAATTTTCTAACCTGCGTGAATACCTCAATGGCAAATGCGGAAAGCTCTTTTGGGATTTCATCCTTGAGTTTTGGCGCAGGGTTTTCATCCCCGATGTATTCAGAAACGAGAATATTGTTCAGGAACGCTATCGGGTAGGGTGCGCTTAAGCCAGCTTCTCTTGCCTTCATCAGGTTTCGGTATTCTCTCTGGCACCAGGCAAGTATCACCTGCCTTCTTTTTTTCTTCATCCCGATGTATCTCGGGTCTGCCCTTATGTAGTCATACATCCTGTTGAAGTCGCAGGTCTCAAGGCGGTATATCTTTACTGCAACCCTGTCACTGCCCCGCTTCGCTGAGAACACATTCGCCTCTTTTCCAACTGATATCGGGCTTTCCAGCTCATCAAAGCAGTTCTTGTCTATAAGCTTCTCTATGGTAACAAGCGCGAAATTGTCAAATACATCCCCCCACACCTTGAATTTCTCATTGGCTTTGCGCATGCTGAAAAATACTCCCCCTCTATTAATAAACCTTTTGCCCTGTTTTATCACTGCCCGAAATAACTCTTTAATATAACCATTTCTAAATAACTATTGGAAAAACAAAGATTTAAATATTAGTTAATAATTATTTTTTTTGGGGAAATAAAGAGTTTTTTTTGATTTCACGCTGGTTTAACCCGAGGTGATGGGTGCGGGGTGGACTTTATGGAAAATAAGAAAATTTTTAATGTGATTTTTAGAGAGAAGCCGGCAATGATGCTCGTGGAGCTCAGGAATGCCAAGTCTGAGATATACGCCTCATCACTTGCAAAAGTGATTGACTGCACCTATTCACATGTTGTGAAGATTCTGCAGGAGATGCAGAAGGCAGGGCTTATCAATTTCGAGAAGCAGGGCAGACTAAAGCTTCTTACCCTTACAAAAAAGGGGCAGGATGTTGCCGAGAATATTGACAAGGTAAAAAACAACCTTTAGGCATTTAAGGAACCATTTTTTTTGCAATCTGATTTATCTCTGCTATTAATGGCTTACTCTTTCTTTTTCTTTTTCACAATCTTGTCCAGTTCAGTGAGCTCTATGAAGTTCTTCCCCATTTCTTCTATCTTTCCGACCCCGTAGTTTATGTTTCTTGTCGTCATGTAAAAGAAGCTCTTCACTGGCTCTATTGCAATAAGCTTCACGAAAAGCTCCTCGCTCGCAACCTCCTTTATCCCGAGCCTCACTTCCCTGATTTTCGGCATGAAATAGGCGACTGCGGCAAGCCTTAGAAGCCCTGATACAATGAATATGACATGGTATTTTGAAAGGGAGATTATCGGAAGCGCTATCGGCGCTTTTATCGCAGACATTATTAAGCCGCCGGCAAGTGCTCCTGAAAATATTGCAATTCCGTCAAGGAAGATGTAATATGAGAGGCACCTAACTCTCTTCTGGGGGCTTACTGCGTCATAAATGTAGTTTGATGAGCTCAGGTTGAATCCAGCCCACACAAATCCCGAGAATGCATTGATTATGAAAAGGTAATAAGGGTTTGGGGAGAGTATGAAAAGTATTGGAACTAAAGGTGTTAGATATCCGGTTATCTCAAATATGTGCCTGTTCCCGAATATGTCTGAGTATTTCCCCCAGTAGCTCATGACAAGGAATGTCACAACTGTTGTTGCGCTGTTGACTATTGTGTAAAGCCAGAAATTCATACCGAGCCCTTTCAGCATGTATGCTGTAAAAAAAGGGGATGACACATAAACTGCAAAATTGAAGATGCAAAGGAAAATTATGAATATCCCGAAGTTGTTCATCCGCATGTTCTTTATGAACTGCCAGAGGGTGAACTTGTTTTTTTCCTCAATGATATACTGCTTTTCATGTATTTTTCTCATGAAATGCCAGGATATCATCCTTGCGACAAATGAAAGCGCGAAGAGAATTGCAAAGCCGTATAGCACAAAGTCCTTTTTTTCATTTATTGAGAACAGGTATATCACTCTTCCTGCTATGAGCATTGCAAAAAAGTTTATTGCGCCGGCAATCTTGTTTCTTATCCCGAAGTACTTGCCTCTTATTTTTTCTTCGGCAATTTCTCCCATCATGCTGCTCCATGCGGGATTGACAAATATCCTGAAGCTCACTTCCATTGTGAAGAATATCAAAAGAAGAATTGGGTTTTTGAAATACAGCGCAATTGAGGTTATAAGAAGCCATGTGCACGCCTGTGCGAATATTCCCGAGAGTATTATCTTCTTCCTGTTTTTTATCCTGTCAATTGCGCCCACGCTGAAGAGCTGGAAGAATGATGCTATGAGAACAGGGAATGTCTCAATAAAGCTGAGCTGGACATCAGTTGCATTGAGCTTTACTGCAAATGAGCTTATGTAGTTCTCTCCGAATCCAGTCATCACTGAGTTTGCAGAGCCCTCAATTATTGAGTATTTGAGGCTTTTTTTGCTGGTCTCATTGTTTTTGCCGTCATCAGGTATAATCCGGTCCAAAATCCCCTTCTTATGCTCCTTTATTGCATCTTTCGGGATTGTTATCAGAATCCTGTTTTCTGGATTCTCCTCTTCAATGACTGGCTTGAGCTTGGATGCGATTTCTGCCTTTTTCTCATCCTCTTTCAATTTGGCAGTTTCTTTTGAAGAAGCTTTTCCTGAATCTTTTATTCCCAGCCCATTCATCCTATTTTCACTCTCTTTTTCTCTCAATGCCAAAATTTGAGGTGATATTTAACATTATCGGATTATGCGAAAATACTTTCAGAGAAAATATTAAAATTATAATTATAAAAAAATAGTTGTTTTCGTATTCGTCAACAACGTAAAACAAACGTCTCATCATAATTATTAAAAAATTGTAATCGTCAACACCAGAAAAACAAATTCTTTTCAGTAATTATGGTGAGTGTTCAAATAATCAGGTTAAAAAATAAGAAGTTTTAAAAAAATAAAAAAGCGGGAAGTGTTTTATTTCTTCCCTGCTGCCGGCTTCTGCTCCGGCTTTGCCTCGGCTTTTGCTCCTGGAGCTGGAGCGCCTGCTGCTCCCGGCACTTCCTCTGCCGGCAGGAGTTCTGTGATGATTTCGTCTGGAATCTTTGCTTCCCTCATCTTCATCTTTATTGCCTTTTTCTCCTTGCCCTGCATTGCGCTCATTATCTCCTTCGCTTTTGCCATGAACTCCTCTCTTCTCTTTTCGAGTTCTTCTGCGAGGTGAGTCTTTTCTTCCTGGAGCTGCTTTACTTCTTCTGCTGAGATTTCTGTCTTTTCAAGCCTGATTTCCTCATCAAACTTGCCGGAATTAACATCTGCTATGCTTTCCCTTGCAGGCTTTCCCTCAACAAGGATTCCTATGCCGTTGCATGTTCCCATTATCTCCTTTACCCTTGATTTGAGGTTTTTCCCGAGCAGGGAATCCTCCTTCATCTTTGCAATCTTGATTACCTGCTCAATCTTGATGTCAGCAATCTTTTCGTCTTTCGGGTTCTTTGAGCCGTGCTCAATTCCCGCTTCCTTGAATATCAGCTGTGATGCCGGGGGTGTTCCCACCCTTATCTCAAAGGTCTTTGTGTCTGTTTCAATTATTACCTTTACAGGCACCTGCATGCCCTTGAAGCTTGCTGTCTTTTTGTTGATTTCAGCCACAACAAGCCCGATGTTCACTCCTGCAGGTCCTAATGCCGGTCCAAGCGGAGGCGCTGCTGTTGCCTTTCCGCCTTCTACTAAAACTTCAATTGTGTCTTTTGTCATTTTGAGTTTTGGGATTAAGGATTAATTTATAAAGATTTCTAAATTTGGGCTTTTAGTAATCATCTCTAGAATCATCCTTGTCTTCTTCCTCCTCTTCAGATTCTCTTCTTATTGTCTTGACAGAGTCAAGCTTCAGGGTTATCGGGACTGGGACAGCTGCCTCAAGGAGCTCAACAACAACCTCTTCCTTGGTCTTGTCTATCCTCATGACTTTTGCCTGCTCCCTCTTGAAAGGTCCGCCTATTATCTCAACTATGTCATTCTTCTTAACGCCGCTTTCAGACTTTTTCTTGGGCTCAAGCATGTGCTCTATTTCCTCGTAAGCCACTGTGTCGGGTAGAAGCCCCCTTGCGTATGGCACATTCTTCGCTGCCTCATCTGCATCCTGGGCAGTCGGCGCTTCGAGGAAAATGTAGCCTCTCATGCCGTGCGGCCTTATGACTGAGAAAACGTTTATCTTTTTCCTTTCAACATTGCTTGAAACGAAGTCCATTATCTGGTCTTCCCTGTTTGCTGTAACCCTTAATGCGAATATCTTTGATTCGCCTGATTTTTCTTCTGCCATTTTAAAATACCTTCCTGAAATCTCTTTTTTTTAGATTATTTAGACTATGTGCTGTCAGATAATTACTGGGTTAGAAGAGTCCTTGCGAGCTGTATCACAAAGCCAATTGCCCCGATTGCTATCATTCCGAGCCCTGCCACCTTGACTATTGCGCTGAATTCCTGCCTTGAGGGCTTCTTTGTAATCTGTAACACCCTCCTGCACTCAATCACAAATGTCTTAATCCTTTTCATTGAATCCTTTACCTTTGAACCAAAGCTCATCTCATTCCACCTTTGCCTGTTATTTTTTTAGTTTATGAATTCTATTCCAAGCTCGTTTTCTATGTCCTTTCTTTTTCGGTCAACTGTCTTATTGACAGGGCCTAAAATCTGCAGGGACTTAACCCCTGTTACAATCAGCATTGTCCTCACTGTTTTTGCAAGGTCCTCGCTTATCTGGGCGCCCCATATGATTTTTGCATTGGGGTCAAGCTTGTCTGAGATTGTCTCAACAACCTTCCTTGCCTCTTCAAGAGTCATGTCAGGCCCTCCGCATATGTTGATTAATGCTCCGTTTGCGCCGCTTACATCCACATCGAGGAGCGGGCTCTCCAGCGCCTTTTCAACTGACTCTGTAGCCCTGTCGTTTGTGTCTGACTCTCCCATTCCTATCAATGCAACGCCCGAGTTTGACATTACTGATTTTATGTCAGCAAAGTCAAGGTTTATCAGCCCAGCTTTTGTCACAAGCTCGGCAATTCCCTTGACTGCGTTTGTCAATACCTCGTCAGCAATCTTAAATGCAGTCTGGACCGGAAGGTCAGGCGCAAGCTCGAGAAGCTTGTCATTTGGTATCACAATGAGAGTGTCCACGACAGCTTCCAGTCTTTCAAGCCCGGTTATTGCGTTTTCAAACCTTCTCTTCCCTTCCATTGAGAATGGAAGCGTAACAATCCCGACTGTCAGCGCGCCTGATTTTTTTGCCAGGTCTGCTACAATCGGCGATGAACCGGTTCCTGTCCCTCCGCCAAGCCCGCATGTTACAAAAACCATGTCAGCGCCGATAAGGGCTTCCTTGATTTCGTGCTCGTTTTCCCTTGCAGCCTGCTCGCCGATTTTCGGGTCTGAACCAGCTCCCCATCCCTTGGTGAGCTCCCTCCCTATGATTATCTTCTTGTCAGCGTTTGTGTAAAGCAAATCCTGGGCGTCTGTGTTTATTGCTATTGTCTCTGCTCCGGTAACCCCCACTTCAGTAATCCTGTTTATGGTGTTGTTGCCTGCTCCTCCGCATCCGACGACTTTTATTGTTGCCTTTTGCCTTCCGACAATCTCTTCCAGCTCAGCGTCTATCGGCAGAGTCTTTCTGTGTACTGCATTTCCCGGGATATAAGCCATTTGTGCACCTCTTTAAGCGTAATTGTCCTGTGTTTTACCTTTGGTTTTTCAGGTATTTAAATTTTTCCGCAAATCCCTTGAACATGAATTGTTGCAAATAACCTTTCAAAAAGTTCTATTTGGATTTTTCCGGCTCTTTTGCGCTTTCTGCCTTCTTTTCTTCCGGCTCTGTGTATTCAACGCTTGAAAATCCGCATAATCTTTTTATCTCTTCTGTGACTGTGTCTAAAACTGTCTTTGGAACCTTGCTCTTCAGTTTTATTGCGCACGCGCTTTCATTAATTGTGATTTCAGCATCCCTTATTCCAAGCCTCATCTTGAGGATTGCATTTGCCTTTTCCTTGGAATCTGTAACAAGCCTTCCAATCTTCACCTTGTATTCAAGGGCTCTTCCGGAGAGGGGATGGTTGAGGTCAACTATCACCCTTCCGCTTGTTACTGATTTAATGGTCCCCATTATTTCGTCAATGCTGACCTGAAGCCCTGGCTGGGGCATTATGTTCTGCTTTGTGAATTTGCTTGTTGCAATGAGCCTCAGAAGCTTTGTGTCCTTTTTTCCAAATCCTTCCTCGGCAGTAAGCCTGAAATCGTATTCCTTTCCTGTTTCCTTCCCGATGAGTTTTGTGTCAAGCCCGGAAAGCACATGCCCCTCGCCAACGCACATGATTAAATTACCATATTCTGAATTTGCATTGTGGATTCCGCTTTCCTTTGCTGTTTTTTCATCTGTTGTGTCAAAAACCATTCCGTCGTCAAGCATTCCTGTGAATGCAATCTCAATAAAATCCCCTTTCTTTATTGCCATTACAATCCCTCATTTTTTCCGTTTTTGTGAGCGTTTCAATCTTTCTAGTCCCCTCTAATTTGGATAGAATCATTAGAAAGGCTTATTTTTAAGAACAGGGGTGCATTTATAAATTTTTCGGAATAAAGTGCAATTGCTCGGAACTCAGATTATCAGATTAATCCGCTGAAGGACAGCAATTGAATAAGTTTATTAAATAAAAAACAATTTCTGATTATCTGTAATAAAAAAGGGGTGAATTTTCATGAATGGAAAATACATTATAATTGCGCTTTGCATAGCTTCACTTGTCCTTTCTTCCTGCGCATATTCCAAGGAGCTCTGGTTCAGATTCCAGCCAATGCAGTGCGAGAAAACTCCATGGGAGGAGTGGTATTCTGAGGGGCATGTGCAGTTTGTAAAGGCGCCGACTGAGGAGCAGCTGATTACAGCATACTTTTCAAACTCCTTTGATATTGAGGTTCTCGGCTACAGGAGAATTGCTGTTCCTGATGGAACTGCAGTTTGCGATGCGTGCAAGACATGCCCGCAGGGATACCATATTGAGGTGCTTGTGAAAGGCTCTTTATCCAGAAAGATGAAATCGCTCGGCTGGACGATGATTCCTGAGGAGTAATTTTTTATTTTTGCAAAGATATTTAAAACCGGCATTTAATTTGACTTACCTCGCAAAGCCCCGTAGTGTAGTGGCCAATCATCCCAGCCTTTGGAGGCAATATAAAATTGCTTGAGGAAAGCTGGGGACCCCGGTTCGAATCCGGGCGGGGCTATTCATATTTTAATGATGTTGAGGGACAATTTTCCCTTTTTTCTTTTTTTCTTATTTTCCGTCGCTTATCTGCTCTGCGCGCCCTTTCAGAATTAATACGTCTGCGAGCTCCTTCTGCAGGCACGCTATGTCCTCCTGCTCAAAGGGGCCGTATATCTCAGAGTCAAATCCGTAGAATCTCGGGACTGCCTGCAGGAACCTCACCATCTTTGTTTCCTTCTTATCGTCTTTTCCCTCTGCCTTCTTTTCAGGCGCATTCTCGTCTTCATGCTTAATTTCATGCTCTTCATTTTTCTCTTTTCGGATTTCCTGCATAAGCTCGGGCTCTTTTGCATTTATTATGCTGTAAAGCACATCTTCCCTTGCAAGGTCAAGAACCTTTACAACTTCATTGAATATGTGCTTTTCTTCAGGGAGCATGTTTTCTATTGCTATTGCCGAGGATTTGGTTTTTGATTTTATTATTGCAGTCTCAATTATCTTCCTTTCCCTCCTGTCATAGAGGTCTTTTATGATTTTTCTTATGTTCTGAACCTGAATCTCTGTCTTTTCCTTTTCTTCTGATGAGAAAAGGGTTGACTGCGCCTGCGAAAGTATGTTCTTCTTGTCCTGAAGGTATTTCACCACATCTGAGAAAAAGGTCGGGTCAAGCTTCTGGAGGTCGTCCCTGTTTTTTTCCCTCCTTTGAATCTCAAAGAGGGTTTCATATGTTATCACAACGCTTTTGTCGCCATCCCCCGCATTTCCCATAAAACTCTTGGGAAATGTCTGATTATTTAAGTTTTTTGAAATTGCTTAAAAATGCACACGGATAATCTATATCTTCTTTGCGAGGAAGATGTTGTGCTTGCTTCTTAGAATTTTCACTTTAACAATGCCTGAGTCCTTGTCGCAGCTGAGGATTGTTATGTTCCTGTCCTTTGCGCATGCTATCCTCTCTCTGGGAAACCTGCCTTCGCACTTTATCTCTGCTGAGACAATGTCCCCTTTTTTGAACGGCTTTTGGAGCTTTTCTGTTTCTTTTATCCCGAAATCCTCTTTTCCAAGAATAAGCTTTTCGCCTGATTTCTTCTCAATCAGAGCCAGCCTTTTCCGGAATTCCTCCATTTCAATCCCCTTCACGGGGTTTCTGCCGTGGGGATAGTTCAGGAAGTTCTGGATTCCGATAAATGGAGTTTTCTGGCTTTTGTTCCTGATTCTTTTTGAAAAATCTATTATCTTCGGGATTTCAGAGTCATTAAGCCCTGGAATCCAGACAGGCGCAATTATAACGTCTGCGATTGTTGCAGCATACTCTACTATTTCCATTACATGGCGTGTGTCCAGTCTGCACCTGTTTATCCTGCTGCTCTCAGCATCGTCAATTGCGCTCAGGGATATGTTGAACCTTGTCAGCCCTGCTTCTGCCATCTCCCCTGCGAGCTCTTTTGTGAGCATTGTTGCGTTTGTGTCTATGGATATTGTATTTACATTGGGAATTGCCTTAAGGTCCCTGATTAAATCCACAATCCGTGAATAAAGAAGGGGCTCGCCGTTTGCGTTTATGTGCGCCTCAAGCCCGCACTTTTTCTTCTCAGCAAGCTTCCTGAATTCGCTGATGAGGTATTCCTCCTCAACCACAATGTCATTTGTCTTCTTTCCCGTGAGCCCCTCATCAACTGAGCAGAAGCCGCAGTCAATGTTGCATCCTGTTATTGGCTTGACTTCAACGCAGGATGTGTTTCTGTCCACTATCCCAAAAGCATTGCTCCCGATAAGGGGAATTCCTGAGTTCCTGTGAATGTAAACTGCCTTTCTCCCGTTTATGGAATTTTTTAATTTTAGAAAGCCCCTTTCAAGCAGGTTGTAGAACCTGCTGCTGGCTCTCTTTTCAGGGCATTCAAAGCTTATGCTGTGGGAATCTATCTTAAACGGAGCTATTCCTGAAAGCTCTTCTTTTGGGATTTCAAAGCAGAATATTCTTAGAAAATTTGCCCTGACAGAATCCTTTCCCTCTGAGAAGGAAATGTCCTGGAACTTAAGCTCAGCCATAAAATCAGTAATTCAGCAGGGATATAAAAAGCATTTGATTTTGTGAGCGTGCCGAAAATTTTGTGCTTTTCTCAGGCAACGCATATAAAGACAGAATTTACAGATAATGGCATGCCCCGTTATTATTTTGATACTGCAATCTGGATTGATATTCTTAATGACAGGGTTGGCTTTCAGAATGAGCCCTTGGGTGAATATGGCTTGAAGCTCGCGGAGCAAATCATCTCCTCAGGAAACAAGATTGTGATATCTGATGCAGTCTTGGATGAGCTTTTAAGATATTTTTCTCTTGAGGAACTAAACGGGCTTTTTCGCCAGTTTGAGAAAAACATGCTTAAGGTATTCTCAACTTCCAAAGAGCGAAGGGAAGCAGCTTTGCTTGCGTCCTTAAAAAATGTGCCTTCCGGCGATGCACTGCACGCATTGCTTGCAAAAAGAACAAATTCAATCCTCATCTCAAGGGATAATCACTTTTGCTTGTTGGATTATGTATCCAAGCATTTCAAGCCCGAGGAACTTCTTCAATGAATTTTCCTGGGATTTTTTCCAGACGTTTTTTCCCGTAAAGCGGGTCTTTTTCCCTTTTCTTTGAGGATTCATTGAATACTTCTTTTCTTGTCCGCTCAAACTCCTCATCAGTTATTGGCTTTCTGTGCTTTATCCCTTTTCTTATTTCTTTTAATGCGCTTTCAAGCTCTTTCCTGACCTCTGCTTCTCTTTCTGGGTCTATCTTCTCATGAAGCGATGCCCGTATGAACTCAGTCCGGTTCTGGTATGCATTTTCCTTTACAGCAGCGTCTATTCTCTTCAGGAACATTGAATCAAGCTTCAGAGTTATCATTTGAGTAGTCATATATCCATAGTATATACTTCGGATATATAAACTTTTGCTTTGCAAAAATGTGTATTCCGGAAATTCCTTTGTTTTTCTCCAGCAGTGCATATAAACCAGGATTCGCATTTAATGGAAAAGAATGTCTTGCTATTACTTTAACACTTCATTATTTGTCTGGGAGTCATTTCTAAACGGCAAACGAGAGGGCGGATGAACGAAACATTTAAATACTAAAGTGAATAATATTATTCATTAGGTGAATAATTAAAAATGAGGCAAAAAACACTTATTAAAATTATCAGGCTCATGAGAAAAGAATTAGACAAAGGGCAGACTATATTAGGAATCTCCAAGCAGCTTGGAATAGGGTACCGTCCAGCATACAATCATATTATTGAAATGGAAAAAGAACAGATAATTCAGGTGCAAAAGATAGGGCATTCAAAACAGTGCAAATTAAATCTTGCTGGTGCAAAAACAAGACATTTGCTTGAATCCTTAGATATCATAAAAAAAGAAGAGCTATACCAAGAGCATTCAAAGCTAAACGCGATTATAGAGGGCTTAATCTCAAAACTTGCTGAAAAATACTTTTCTGAAATCCATTCGGTTATTTTATTCGGAAGCTATGCAAAAGGCACAACAACAAAGCAATCTGACATTGATTTAATGTTCATAGTGAATAATCTAAAGAATAAAAACCTGAGAGAATCAATAGAAAGAGAAAGTGCGAGCTATCAATATTCATACAATATCAAAATAAGCCCTTTAATTACAGATGTTGAGGAATTAAAAAAAATGCTAAGAGCAAAAGAGCTAAATGTAGGAAAAGAAGCCAGAGAACACGGAATTTCTTTATACGGGCATGAAATGTTCTGGAGGATTATCTCATGAAAAGCAGGCATGAATTCTTAAAAGGAAAAATCGAGGGTTATCAGAAAAAAGAACAGCTTTTCAGGAATGATGAGCATAAAAAACTCGAAAAGCCGTTTTTGGCAAAAGCAAGAAAGAACTTTGCGGTTGCTAATCTTCTCTTTAAGATTTCAGAGCAGGAAGAAATGAGAAAAATGCTCAGTCTCGCATCTGATTTTGAAATATATGATTGGGTAATTATAGTTTCTTATTATTCAATGTACTCTTCCAGTTTATCTGCACTTGCAAAGCTTGGATATAAATCAAAAAGCCATGCAGCAACAATTGCTGTTTTGGAGCATAACTTTGTCAAGGACAAGAAGCTTGAAACAGAAGACATTCATAAACTCGCAAAAGCTTATGATTTAAGCGAACAGTTAATAACAAAGCTTATCCAGACAAAGACAAAGAGAGAAACTGCGCAATACGATGCAACCCCTGCAATTTCCAAAGAAATGGCAAAAACCGCATTAGATGATGCTGATGAGTTTATTACAAAGATTGAAGAGATATTTAGCCAACAAAATCTTTGATTTTGTGCGTAATAGAATCAAAGAAAAGTGTTAATCCTGCTCGTTCCTATTCTTAAAACTTGATATTGTTAAATTCCAATGAGCCCATTCTTGAATCTTTTTTATAACAATAAAGATTCAATATGTTTCAACAATAAATTAGAAGAAAAATAAAAAAAAATAAAAAATTTTGTTTTTTTACAAAGCCTTCACTTGCTTACTTATGCAGTCTGTGGCACAGCGACTGCAATATCAGTCATTGTTGTGCCAGTAACTTCCATTTCAGCGCCTGCGAGCTTGTACTTGCTGTAGTCAGCAAGGACTCTTGAAGCCCTTCTGGTATCCATTGCTGAATAACCAGCTACAAGCAGTGCAACCTTTCCGTTGCTTTCATACAACTTGAGGATTGCCTTGCCCTGCTCGAATCCTGTGGTGCAGTCAGCTGGGTTTTTCATCAAAGCAGCCGCGATGGAGTTGACGCATGGTCCTCCTACAACAATCACATTCTGTGCTGTGTAGTCAGCCACTTCTGTGTCAAGCACAGCTGCTCCAACTTCTATCCTTTGCACTTCTGTGTATGTGGATCCGCCAGTTGTTGTTGTTAATGCAGCAGTTGGTGCAAAGTACACTCCAAAGTGTGTGGCCTCGCCTGAATAAAAGAATTCAAGCTGGTCTGAATTGGTGTTGTACTTCACAAATGTGCCGTAGTAGGTCAAAGCTCTCTGGTCATATGTGCTTCCGATGCTCTGGACGCTAATTCCTTCTCCTGTTGGCGCATTTACCTGCATATCATAGGTGCTTGCCTGTGATGAGTAGGCAAATGTAACAGTTACATCTGCATTGCCGAGAGTTGTTCCGCTAGCCCACTTGTATGTGCCGTCATTGTAGTCAGTTTCTTCTCTGATGTGCACATGTCCGTTGTTGGCTGGCAGGGTTATCTTTGCTCCGCTCTTGGTGTAGACATAGTCTGTTCCATAAGTTGTGCTGTTCAGCTTTGTTGGAGTTGTAAGGTCATTAACTATCAAGGTTACGTCATAACCGTCGACATTTAATGTTCCTGCTCCGCTTGTGGCATCCCATGAGATTTCCTTTGTCTCTCCGCCAACTGCAGCGTCTTTGACTCTTATTATCTTCGGGCTTGTATCAATCTTCTTCAGCTCGAAAATGTGGGAGTATCCGCCGCCTGGTGTGACAACAAAGAAGTCTCCGACATCAATATTAGTTGTTGTGTCTGTTATGATGTCATATTCGTCGTGCTTTACGAGGAATGTTCCTCCTGATGTCTCGTTGCCCGCCAGGATGTTGAAGCTGGAATACTTCTGTCCTGCCCTGTTGGTGAACTCAATAGCTGCCTTGTCCTCAGCAGTTGGCATCAGCTTTATGCTGTCCCTTGTGCTGGCTTCAAATGCAGGTGTTGGTCCTGTGAATGATACCTTGAAGGTTCCAAAGATTGGATCAATCATTTCCTTTCCTTCTTTGAGGTATTTCACTTCTGGGTCAACTCCGTATGGCTCAACATCGAACCTTATCTTTGAGACAGAGGTTCCGCCTGTTGCGCTTACGCGTGCAGCTGTTCCGTCAATGTCTACTGAGCCCTTTCTGATTTCAGCACCATCCTTGATTCTGATTTTGTCAGAACCGACGAAAAGCCTTACTGCTCCCTGTTCTGTTGGAACTGTATATGCGAAGATGTCTCTTACATATACCCTGACTCCTCCAAGGAGATAGGTGCTTCCAGCTGTTACAGCCTGCTGCTCGCCATTGACTTTTATTGTTGCTGTTGCTGTTGTTGTCTTTGTGTTGACTCCAATCACTTCAACTGGGATGTCAGCGCCTGAAACAGATATTGTTGCTGCTTCTCCTGCTGTTAAGGTCTTGTCAACTCCGCTTCCGTACATGACAAGTCCGTTTGTCCCTGAGGCATTCAGATCGGAATCTGTTCCTGCGAAGGTGTATTCCTTTCCGAATATTGTTATTACCTTGTTGTCAAGCTTCAGAGTATCAACAGCTGTTGGGAACACAAGTTCCATTGTGTAAACTGCGTTGTCTGGCAAGTTAAGGTAAACCTGTGGCTCATTGCTGAGTCCAGATGGTGTTCCGAACTTTACCATTGCGCTGTTGTTCACAACTTTTATCTGCTGTGTGTATTCATAGCTTGTTCCGTCTGTGTCAGTTAATGTTCCCTTCTTCAGGAAAACTGGCAGGTCTGTTGCGGTTATGGTTTCCTTGACAGAGGTCATGTTGTCTGTTAAGTACAACTTCTGCCCGCTTGTCAGGACTCCAGCTCCGCCTTCGACGGCTGTTGTTGCTGTTCCTGGTAGTGATTTTGTCACTACATTTGCTGCCTGTAGGCTCATGGCAACTTCTGTGGCTCCGATTACGTCCTCAGTCTTTGCTCCTGCTCCTACAACGATCAGTCCGTTGAATTTCCCATCCTGTACAAATGGCTTGGGATATGCAGACAGATCAGCTGCAGCCATAGCACCAAGCACTGTTGCGCCAAGCATGGCTACTCCAGTTCCTAATGCTATAATTCTCTTTATTGCTTTATTCAATTAAAACACCTCCATTTTAGTGTTTGTCCAAGTTCTTTTGTTGGGCTATCTTTCCAATTAGAATTCACTTCTAACGTTTCGGCTATCACTATGTCTCGAGGAAAGTTTCAAGGCTTACTTCCCTGTAATCACTGCTTTCATCATTGGAGATGCGCCATTATTTTATAAATCTTGCGCTATTATGATGTAACTATAAAGTAGAAAATTTAACGCCAAATTCATTAATCCATACCACGCAATAATAGTTAAAATACCAATTTACCGGCGGAATATTTCATGAATAAACTTTGATGCGCTGCAAAACGGAGCTTTACGCTGCATCTCTTTTTAGCGCAGGTTTTTGTTTTTCGTTAAGTTCGGAGGGCTTTACGCCCTCCTTGACTAGTTTTGATGCAAGTTTAAAATCTTTGGATATTTCGTGGGACTTTATGTCCCACTTGACTAGTTTTAATGCATCTTTTTTTAAAATAATTGGTTACGCTCGATTAATACGCAAGGTGGAGCACAAGGCTCCACTACCGCGAAATCAATGCAACTTTGATATCGCGGTTATGAGGCTTTATGTCTCATCTCTTTTTAGCGCAGTTTTTTGTAAAAAAGTGCGGGGAGTAGGACTTTCGCCAACCAGTTACATTTTCTACTGCGGGACTTCCGAAGGAATGTCCCGCCACGCTCTTGCGCGTCAACTGAGCGTAACCGGTTGTTTCGAACCCACGGAGGCACTAAGCCAACAGGTCCTAAGCCTGTCCCGTTTGACCGCTCCGGCATCCCCGCATAGAAGATTTGGGATTTTAATTACTTTAAAAATGTATCTGAAAAACAAAATGGGAACATTAAAATCAGGTTTAAAGCATTAAACATGATGCTTCAGAAGGAGATCCTTTGTTAAAAGGTGTGTATCTGAACAAGTATGCACTAAATCGCTGGTAAATGGTTCAGGAAAATGGCAATAAACCACTTTTTTCTTCTTTTGTTGGATAATATATTCTACAGCGGGTACAAAATCTGCATCACTGCTTATAAGTAGAGCAGTATCATATTTATCTTCAATAGCATCTAACATTAAAGTTATAG
Source organism: Candidatus Woesearchaeota archaeon (assembly GCA_026394965.1). Lineage (NCBI taxonomy): Archaea > Nanobdellati > Candidatus Woesearchaeota > Candidatus Woesearchaeota archaeon. The sequence continues at coordinate 7,424 of JAPLZQ010000103.1, read as the reverse complement.
CAAGTTTTACATCAACCCCTTTTTCTCTTGTTTTCTTTGCGTAAGCTAAATCTATGAGCCTAGCGCATATTGGACAATTCACATCTTCAGTGATTACATCTTTCTTACAATAATTACAATGTACCTTAATTGATTCTAAATTTCTTGTTACAAGATTACCATAGTATACTTTGATTAAGGGTTCTTTTTCCAAATAAGCTAAAAATTTCTGTTGTTTTACTGCATCACCTGGTTTTTCTTGTTGATTCACTGGTGCAGTAAAATACTTTATCAATTTTAATTCTTCATTAATTTGCAATAAATCTTTAGTTAAAGTAAGAAAATTGAATCCTTTAAGTCCAAAATTATCATTAGCTAAATGATAAAAGTTACTACCATCATAATAAGCAATTACTCTCTGTTTTTTAATTTCCATTGTTTTAATAAATTACTTACTCATTTATTAAATATTCGTTTTAAATTATTTAAGAAAATGGTGCCTTCCGTTGTAAAGTTTTTAGGCTTTACAACAGAAGGGAGTTAATTAGATCTAAAAATAAACTAGGGTTATATATAAGTATTGTTATATTATAGTATATATTAACCTATATTAACTTATATTAACTATAAAAAACAATAATTAGTTTCTCTTAAATACAGGCAGATGATATTGTCATTGCATATTATTTCCTACTAAGTTCCTTGATTCCTTTTTCTTTCTTTCTGGCCTGAACTTTTTCAGCAAGGTATTTCTTTATCGGGGCAATGAGAATCTCTGTCCATTCCTCAAGCTCCATCTCTCCTGCTGCTTTTTCCAGCTCTTCTCCTGAAATCATTTTTCCAGATGCTATCTCTTCGTTGTTGAAGGATACCTCTTCTGCATCGGTTTCAACAAGGTAAACAACGCCGAAATGCACCCTGCTTACTTCTGTGTTCTCAAAGTTTATGAATCCGAAGAGCTTGTATTCCATTTTTCCTTTTATTGAGATTTCCTCTGAGATTTCCCTGAGCATTGCCTTTTCCAGGAATCCCTTTTCCCCTTCGTTGCAGTCCTCGTGCTCTATATGCCCTCCTACGCCCATTGAGCCCTTTGAATATAATCTCTTTTCAGAATACCCCTTTCCCGCGCCCCGTGTATAGAGATATGCCTTTCCCTTTTTCTTGTTGGCTATCACTGCATATGGGATTATCTGCTTGTATGAAGGGTTTGTTTCAGCGAGCCCCCTTTTTATGAATTCAAACGAGTTTTTTATGCGCTTTAGATATTCTGCGCCTTTCATCTCTCTGAATCCGGTGAATTCATCTTCCAAAAAAAGCTTTGCCCTGGGAACCACGAGAACCTCTTTTTCAAACTTGTCTGTCATCCAATCTTCTAAACCCGTTTCTTTTATAAAAATTTGCAATTAACAATTTGAGTGCCGATTGGGGCTTTGTGTAAGAAGTAGGGAAAAGCCCTGACTTATTACACAGATGCTTGACTTTCTACACAGAATAGCGGTTCAATACCGAGTTCGTGCATTTCCTGTATCACTACACAGATGTTATGGCAGATGATTTTACACAGGACTTCATTGACCTGTGCTGTCCATTCCTTGCTTCTTACACTATCCCCAAACTTGCTTTTAATCATATTTACTGTGGTTTCAGCGTTGCTTCTCCTATGGTAGTGCTGTAAAAACTCCTCGTTGTTCAGCATAAAGAAATGATACATACGCTTCCATACTGCTCCATTGTTTCTCGCCTTGCTGTTGCTTTTAAACGGAATGAAAGGTGTTGCACCCTGCTCGGCTATCTGCTCCATATTCTCTTGGCTCAAATACGCTTTATCAGCACTAACCTCATCCATCTCAAAATGCTGTGCTGTGGCTCTCACAAGTTCAGGCAGTTCAGGACAGTCGTTGTCAAACTCTGTGGTTATCTTAACTCCTGTAACTATGTTGGTCTTTGTTCCGTTGATAAAATGGCACTTTACCCATTTCCTACTACTGATTTCCCTCTGATGCCTGAAACTGAACCATCGCTGAAACACCGAAGTCCCGAAGCCTGTGCTGTCCACACTAAAAGTAGTTTCCACCGACTTCAAGGGTAGGCTTGTAAGCGTAACTATCCTTTGTAGTATTGGTGTGATGTCCTCCCTCTGCAAGAAATGTCCCACAGAAGCGTAGCAGGGCTTGGTTTTGATATATCCCTTCTCCTGTGCTATCGCCATATCACTCATAAACCGCCTCAAAGAAAAGGTTGTAAACACTTTCATCACGCTGTTGTAAACCATGTCGCCCACAGGCAACTGCGGTCTGCCAAACTTATACTCTTGATTAGGTATCTGGTTGGTTATATCTCCTAAAAACTTCATTAAAAGAGCCTTTTGGTTTATAGTCGCCATATCGTAACTTCTCCAGTCCTGACTATAAGTTCGCCTGACTGCTCTGACGATTGTGTTTCCTGCGTTGTCTATCTCTCTCGTTACGATGTATTCAACTGCCCAAATGTGCTTACACTTGCAGTTTCTCAATTCATGGTCGGGGCATGAACATTTTGTTTCTGCTCCGTTGCTCTTAACATAGTAGTAGCCACGCCCACTTTGGCTCGGCACTTTCCACCACCCTCTTGGTGTGCGGTTGATTGTTGTTGTTTGGGCTAATTGTAAGCCCCTTTGTTTCCTTGCTTGGATTTGTTCTTGTTCCATTTTTGTATCTCCTTTATAGTTTATCGGACTAATAATAGATAATACGCCTAACTATATAAATGTTACTATTTTTCGGACTATTTTTATTAAACTATATCGTAAACAACAACAATGCTTAAATATTAGTAGGACTATACTTATTCATATAATGACGTTAAAGAAGGACGAAAAAGACGAATTGAAGGAGTTTTTGAAAGAAGAAAAGGAATTACCGCCGAAAGTAATGACGATAATCTACGACAAAACCCAATACTCCATCAGAATACCCAAAAAATTCGTCAGGATGTTTAACCTCAAAGGTGGCGAAGAATTTGAGTTCAGAGCCATCAGAGAAGGCGATAAGTTCGCTTTGATAGGTAGGATGAAAGAATGAAAAAGAAATGGACAAAAACCCAGAAACTCATCTTAAAAGCCATGTATCAGGAACATCGCCCAATGAGTATGATGGAAATATCCAAATTAGCAGGAGTGAGTTGGGTAACAGTCAAAAAACACATACCAAAATTGATGGTAAAAAATGTTGTCATCCTCTACAAGCAAGGGAAAAGAAAATACTATAAGTTCAACTATCAGGAGGTGAGTTAAGCATGACTACAAATATGTTCTGCGACAAATCAACATTAAAAAATGAGAGTGATGTTGAACAGTTCTTCACAATACGATTACTGCAAAAGCTGGGATATGAAGACAAGAATATTAAGACAAAGAAATCCCTGTCAGAATTGGTTGTAAGTAAGGGGTCGCATAAAGAAAACTACAAACCTGATTATGTTTGCTTCTGTGAACGCAAACCCAAAATAGTTGTGGATGCCAAACATCCTGATGAGATTATTGATAATTTCACATATCAAGTATCAGGATATGCGTTGGCATTGAACAAGCAGTTCAGAGGTGAAAATCCTGTAAGGTTTACCATACTCATGAATGGCGGGACTTTCAAACTCTATAAATGGGATGAGGAAGAATCAATCCTTAACATGAAGTTTGAAGACTTCTCTCCTGACAATGTTAAATATAAAAAGCTCTATGAATTAATTAGTTTTGAGAATATAAAAGAGCAGACAGGAAAGAATGAAATTGCCCTTGCTACTTTCTTCTCAAAACCAACAGTGGAGGAAGTCAAGAACGCTTTTAACAAATGCCACCAAATCATTTGGAAAAAGGAAAAGATTAGCCCAACTGATGCATTTTATGAATTTTCAAAAATCATCTTTGTGAAACTTAATGAAGACAAAAGAATACGGGCAATTATTGATGCTGGACGGGAACCAAAACGCAATGATTTCAAATTCTCAATGGACTGGCTTGAAGAGAGAGAAACCGAGACGGAAAACCCGTTAAGTAGCATACTTTTCGCAGAGTTACAAAAAATACTTCAGGAACAAATTGAGAAAAACAAGAAAAAACCAATTTTCACCCCAAACGAAGGTATTGACCTGCATACAGAGACCATTGCTGAAGTTGTGAAGGTGCTACAAAACTATGACCTATATAGTATTGACGAAGACCTAAATGGGCGTATGTTTGAGACATTTCTTAACGCAACAATTAGAGGAAGGGAACTCGGACAGTATTTTACACCAAGAAAAGCAGTTAAATTCATGACCAAACTCGCCAATTTAAGGATTAGGAGAGTTAATGGTGAGATTGAAATTGATTCCGTGATGGACGCTTGCTGTGGCAGTGGCGGTTTTCTGATTGATGCGATGGCTGACTTGCTTGATAAAGTGCAGGATAATCCTGCTTTAAAACCATATAAGAAGGAAGCACTTGAAGCCATACAGACCGAAGCAATTTTTGGAATTGAAGCCAACCCCAAAATCTCTCGCATTGCTCGTATGAACATGTATGTTCATGGGGATGGGGGTAGTAGAATATATTGCTCGGATTCACTTGATAAAGAAATTACTATAAGGTCTGGCACTAAACCCGAACTCAAGAGAGAAATTGAGGAGCTCAAGAACATAATCGTTACAAAAAATAGGAAGTTCAAGGTTGTTCTTTCAAACCCACCATTCAGTATGTCTTATCGGAAAAAGGAGAAGGGAGAAAAAGCAATTCTTGAACAGTATGGCAGCACAAATGAAAAGGAAAATCTTACATTCGAGGCAGGAACTCAAAAACTTAAAGCAAGCGTGAAGTCCAATGTGCTTTTCATTGCTAGGTATGCTGACTTGCTCGAAGAGGGTGGAAAGCTTCTAATTGTTCTTGATAACAGCGTGTTGAACACTTTTAGTCACAAAGAATATCGGGATTTCATTAGGCGTAATTACCTCATTAAAGCTGTATTTCAACTGCCAACTCACATGTTCGTCAATCAAGAGGCGGGAGGTATCACTTCTATACTCTATTTGGAAAAGCGTAAGAGTGAGCAACAAGAACAACCATGCGTGTTTGCTAGGGTTATTGACAATGTAGGTCATAATGTTTCAGGTAAGGAAGAAAGCACAGATGATTTTGATATAGTGCTGAAAGAATATGAAAGATATGAACGGGAAGGTAAGTTATTCCTCGGAGGAGAAAAGCCCATCAGAGAATACGAGAACGACCATTTATTTCTGATTAGTCCTGAAAGACTGACTGACAGGATTGATGTATTCTTTCACCAGCCGTCATATAATCGCCTTCTCAAAACGCTTAACGAAAGAGAACGAAAGGGCACATGTATTCTTAAAAAACTAGCTGATTATTCAAGAATACAAATCCCCGTTACTAGCGAAGATGATGTAGAGGACGATAGGGAATATAAGTATATAGAAATAAGTGCCATTGATAAGGAGAGAGGGTTCATAGTCCCAGATGGTTGGGAGATGGGAACGAGAAAGGAACTTGCGGCAAGAGCTAAACTTCCCATTCGGGAGAATGATGTATTGTTCTCTAAACCTTTTAGGTCATTAAAAAAGGTAGTTATCATACCAAAAGAATTGGACAATCAGCTTGCAAGCAACGGATTTTATGGTATTAGACCACAAGATTATGCAGAGGCTTCTCTTTTGTGGGCAATATTCCGTTCAGACATCATTCAAAAGCAATTCTTTCATCTGTGTAGTGGTTATACTCAACGAGAGCTTAATGATGAATACCTGAAAGAAAATCTTATCATTCCAATTCCAAAGGACAAAGATAAAATCACAAAGGCAATTATGCTGAACATTGAAAAAGCCAAGCATGCAAGAGCCCAGGAAATAGAGGCAATAACTCAAATATTGGAAGCTCCAAAAATCATATTTAAGTGAATCTGCCTACTTTTTACACACTTTTCGGACTTTATACACAGGAGTCACTTACTACACAAAGCCTGATTAATCTTAAAGGCCAAAAAGGGAAGAATAAGTCTGTGAGAGAATATTTCTTCTTTTCGGAAAAGGTCTTTCTTCCGAGGGTGACATAGAGAAATGCCTCCTTGAGCTTTCTGAACCGTAGAGCTGTAAGCGATTCTTCCATCAAATCAAACCCTAAAATTAGCTACTAAAAAGGAATTAAAGGTAGTATATTAATCTTTCTAAAAAAACGCCCGTTTTTTCTCAGAGGATTCCTGCAGGGATTTCACTCGTAGGAGAGGGGCTCTTTTTTAGATACCCTTTTTTTGGCTTAAAGTACCCTGCCCTGCTCCTGGGTCTCTTGTCCTTCCCGCGCTTGCCAACCCGCTCACGCACCCCGGGCTTGTTGATGCCGGCCTTGGTGCGCTCGCTGAGCCGCTCGCGCTCCATTCTTGCCACGGTGGCTATCACTGCCAGCACCACGTCTTTAAACTGCCCTGCGCTGCGGAGGTATGGTTCTTGGTAACTATCCCACTCTATGCCGAGATTCTCAAGCTCCTTGAGTTTTTGGAGCGTGTAGAGCGTGCCGGCGCGGCTGAATCTATCCAATGCCCAAAATACCACCACATCGAAGAGGTGCTGGTGCGCTTCCTGGAAGAGCCGATCGTAGGCCGGCCGGCTCGTCTCTTTGCCGCTCATTACATCGCTATGCTCACATACTACCTCATAGCCGCTGCGCTCGCAATAGGGCCGCAGCTGCAGCAGTTGGTTGTCTGCATCCTGCTTGCTTGTGCTCACCCGAACATATATAGCCGCCCTCATCCCTTCCACCTATATACTGGTCGGTTGATTCCTCCCTGGAACGCAATATCAACCTCGCCGAGATGGATAAGCACATTGAGCGACTTTACCACCGAGCCTTTACTTAACCCGAGCATCTGGCTTATCTGCTTACAGGTCAGTGCGTGCTCTTTGTATTGCTCCAATAGTTCATACACGCTTGATTGGCTCACGAGTACCACCCCAACCCCACGGCTCGGCGAGGATCTTGTGTTGTGTGAACATGAGGAAACCCAACAAAAGGAGAATATACCCAAGCCATTCTTCTGGAGCAACCGCAATCACCAGCCCGCCAACTACTGCGCTGATTAACCCCCACAACCTATAAGCTTCTTTTCTCATTACTTACCACATCGCTCTCATATTCTACGATGATGCCGATGCTGTTCAGGAAGCTCAGCACTGAATTGCCTTGCAGCGCTGCCCGCATGGCTTTGCTCTGGCCTTTCACGATGAAGCGCTTGGCCATGGCCGATACTTGTCGCATGATTCTGTCGTTCGTGAACTTCTGATAGGTTTTGTATTTCTCGTCCGAGAACGTACTCTCGTCCGCGAAGAGGAAATCCTTGAGTTTCCTTACCTCCTGTTCAATGATGTCCGGCTCGCCTTCCTCGCGGGTGATGAAGTAGTCAGGCTTCTCCTCAGTGACATATTTGCCG
>JAPLZQ010000102.1 GCA_026394965.1 Candidatus Woesearchaeota archaeon | reverse complement strand
ATTTATTTTTTATTTTATTAATTATAATTTTAAAATTGGGATTATCCTTTCTGATTTTAAACAATGATTTGCTTTGATTAAATTATTGTATAATTTTATTTTTAATAACAGAAACGATTCCCAATCAATTCCAATGCGAAAAAAAAATTTAATCTCATATAAATGAATAAATGCTTTCCATATCTATCTCAAGAGCGCATACTGGAGTCTCAATCTCCCAGTTGGAAAGCACCTGGGGGGAAATCTCGCCCATGAAGCCTATCTTCTTCCCTGAAACAATTATGTCTGCAATTCGCCCTGAAATAAAGGATTGATGCTTCCCTTCATCTATTGAATATTTAACTCCAAGTGCAGAGAGCAGGGCTTCTGCAACCTGCTTAATCTTTGTGAAATCTGAATTTGTGCTTGCAATTGCAATTGAGAGCATTTTCTTCTCAGAAACCCTTGTCTCCTCCTCATCATTCGGGGAAAATACAGTTGCAATCTCAAAAATCTTGTGAGGCAATTCCCTGTTCTTGTTCTCAGAAAGGACTTTTATGAGAGAGGGAAGAAGCCATGGTCTTAAGATGTAGTAGTCAGATGATACTGAGTTTGCAAGCTCAATGTAGCCTATATCGCAGTTCATCTTCATCTTTATGTTATTGTAGTTTGTAAGATGGCATGTGCTTGTCTCCAAAAAGCCCAGGCCCACAAGGATTTCTGAAACGTGCCTGAAGAATATTTCCCTCTTATCCTCTTCGCCTGTTGTTGAGAATTCAGAAAACTCTGGCTCAAAATTCTCATAGCCGTAGGCAACTGCAATGTCCTCAACAAGGTCCATCTGGTGAAGGATATCCACCCTGTATGCGGGTATTAATGCCTTCTTTCCCTTGTAACCTATCCCCATCTTTGAGAGCAGATTCTTTATGTCAGACTCTTTGAGATTCAATGAAAGCATCTTGTTTGCATAAGGAATGTCAAGGGGCATTTGAGAAGGCTTCAAATCAGGAGTTATGTCCCTGCCTGTCTTAACTGAGCATATTATCCCGCCCCTGTCTGCAATGGTCAATGCAATGATGTTCAATGCCTGCGAAACTGCAAGCTCATCTGTCCCTGTGACATCAATGAAAATGTTCCTGGTTTCATCTGTTACCTGGGTTAGGATTCCGTTGATAATCGGCGGGAAGCTTACAACATTGTCTGCTGCATCAACAATTATCGGATACTCCTTCTTTCCCTCAAGAATCCAGGCATAGGCTTCCCCTTTCGGAGTCCTCTTTAAAATCTGCTCCATTGTGAGCTTTCTCTTGTCTCCGAGAGGTATGAAGGAATATGAGTCGGGCTTAACTGCCTTGTATTTAAGAGGGAACTTTATCTTGTCAAAATCATGAACTCCTATTGCAACCCTCTTCCTCTTTCTGCCGTGAGTCTGGTGAAGCTTTTCCTGAAGCTGCATAAGGCTCTTTATTGCATCATCGTCAAGATTAACGTTTCTCATTACTGCGCACTTTATGAACGGCCTTACACTCTTTACAGAGGAATCAACATCAACCTTAAGGGGGGTTTTCTTGACTTTGTATTCCTTAAAACCCTTTTTTATGCCAATGAAAACTGAAAGAGCCCTTGCAAACCCCTCAACAGAAAGCATATCAGGCCTGTTTGGAAACACTTCTACTGCAAGCTCTTTTGAATCAATCTTATCGAGAGCTGTCCCAAGCATGCATATTCTTTCTTCAAGAATCCTGTCAGGAACCTTTTTTCCCAGAAGCTTCAGGAGGTATGCTTATTTGACTATAATCCTTGCAAGTCCGAGCCCCCAGGCAAGAACAGGCACATCCTTTCCGAGAAGGGGCTTAACAACTTCGGGCCTGAACATCCCTGCGCCTCCAAGCTCAATCCACTTTCCGCGGCTCTTGTCATACACATCAATCTCTGCGCTCATCTCAGTATATGGGAAATAGCCCGGCCTTATTCTTATCTCGTCATATCCCATCTTTTTGTAAAAAAGCTTCAGGTATCCTATGAGATTCTTGAAATTTGCATTGGGGTCAATTACAATTCCCTCAACCTGGTAGAACTCAAAAAGGTGGCTCCAGTCCTGAGTCTCGTTCCTGAAACATCTTCCGACTGCAAAATACCTTGCCGGAAGGCTTTCCGGATTCAATGATGCAATTGTCCTTGATGAAAGCGCTGTAGTGTGGGTCCTTAGCACCAGCTTTTTTGCTTCCTCTGGATTCCAGTGGTAGCGCCAGCCCTTGCTTCCTGTTGTCCATCCGTTTTCGTGAGCTGAGGACACCTTTTCAACAAGCGCCTTATCAGGAAGCTTTGCCTTGTCTGGATTTCCAAGAAAGAAAGTATCCTGCATCTCCCTTGCAGGGTGATCCTGTGGAGTGAAAAGCGCGTCAAAATTCCAGAAGCTCTGCTGGACCAATCTGCCCTGCATCTCTTTAAAACCCATATCCAGCCAAATCCTCTTTATGTAATCAAGAGCCTCATTTGTAAAGTGCCTTCTCCCGTAAAACACCCTCGGCACAGAAGCCTTGACATCATACCTCCTGAATTTCTTGAACTGCCATGAGCCGCTTTTTATGAGCTCAGGGGTTAGAGCCTCAATATTCTCCTGCATGAGGTCATAGCCGGCAATTTCCTTTCCATCATCTGTCAGGAAAACAGTCCTTGTCTTAACAAGCTTGGTCTTGATAATCTTCTGGCGCTTCTTCAGCTCATCAAAGCAGAACCTGTCTTCCCGCCCCATTCCTGAGGATTCTATAGGAAGCCTTTTAAGGAACTGCTCCTCGAGCGAGCCGCGCTCAAGGATTTCACGCCCATTGTCAGTAATCTCAAATTCAAGCCCTTTTGCCTTCTTCTTTATGTTTATCGCAAGCTTCTTCCTAAGAAGCCCTATGCAGACTTCAATCTCCTGGGAAGAAAGATTTATTTTTGACTTTAAAGCAGAAATATTGGCTGGACCGCCCTTTATTGCAAGAAGAAACCTTTTTTCAGGCAATCCTGCCTTAAGATAGATTTTTCCGTTTGAATCAGGCGCAATAAGCTCTTTTATCTCTTCCTTGACAATAACAAGGTTTTTGTTCTGGAGCCACTGGATTGCCCGCATGAGCTGGATGTCCTTAAGCCCGCTTTTTGCCAGAATATCATTAAACCCGGTTGCATCTTTCATAGCCATAATTGCTTTTCTCTCATAGGGATGCAATCCGTCAATGATGTCAGAAATGTTCATAAGAGTTTGGGAATAGAAAATTTCTATATAAATCTTTTGAATAGCCCAAAAAAATTAAAATTTTACTTACATAATACGTCAAATTCTATACTTACATAGTAGGTTAATTTAATGGAAAAAAAGAAATATTTATATATTAAAATACTTACATAATAAGTATATTTGTATAATTTTTGTGTGCGTTCATACATTTCAGTAAAAACTGGTCCATATCGTGCAAGAAAAAAAGGACGGCGAGAGAAGAAATAGCAGAGATGACACTACTTTCAATACTCCTAACACCGATAAAACTTATTCTTCAAAAAAATCAACTGAACATCTTTTAAGGGAATACAAGAAAAGAATTTCTGAGAACGACAGGGAAATCCTCAAGGATTTCATAAGAGAGAGCCTTAAAAAATACAGTGGAATAACTGCTGAAGAGCTGTTAAAAATCCTTACAGAGGAAAAGGAAGAGATTCCTGCCTCAATATTCTCAAGGAAATTAGGCTCACTTGAAGCAATAACAAAATATTTTGTTGAAGAGAAAAAATACTCCTTAAGCAAAATCGCATTAATTCTGAAATAGTCCACAGGGATGAACGCACGATATGGACAATAAATCACAGGGCAGGAAAAAAAGCCCTGAAGGAAGGCAATGAATAAGAAAGGCAGCAGAAGGACAGAGAACTTTAGGCGCGAATTAGCTGCAAATTTAGAAAGCATAGAAAAATGCAGGAGATACTCTGCTGAAATAAGAGAAAACAGCGAAAAGCTCTATTCCGCATATCTTAGGAATGAATATGGAAGAAAAGAGTATGAGAGAGCAGTTGATGAATACCTTGCCGGAAGGACAGTTGAGGAATGGAGCGAATACTACAGCGAAAAGATAGAGGCATACAGCAGAAGAAAGAGCGAGCTTGAGAATCGCATAGATTCGATAGAGAATGGGGCAATCAGCGCAAGGGCAGTCCTTGCAGTGCTCATGATTCTTGCTATCGGAATAGGTGCATTCTTCATAAAGCCTGCAACAACTGGATTTGCAACACTGAATGAAACGCCTGAAAATTTAACTGAACCTGCTTTGAACCTAAGCGTTCCAGAAGGCGCAGTTGAAAACCTCACAGAGAACATTACAGAAAACATAACTGCTGTGCTTGAGAATATAACAGAGGGCATTATAGAAAATGCAACAGAAAATATTAGCACAGCAGAAAATTTAAGCATTAACATAAGCGAGCTTAATGTCAGTGTTCCAGAGACAAACGCAACTGCAAACATTACTGCGCCGGAAGAAAACGCAACAGGAATAATCCCAGAAGCGCCTCTTGAAAATATCACTGGGCCTGAAGAGAATATTTCAGCAAACATTACAATCAACCTTGCGCCGGAATTAATCCTGCCGATTGAGGACTTCAGCATAATTGTCGGGGAAAAGAGAACTATTGACTTATCAGCGCACTTTGCAGACGCAGAAAACGACTCAATAATCTACCTCGCATCAGGAGCAGACGGGCTCAGCATAGCAATAACAGGAGAGAATGCAGAGATAACTGCAGAAAAGGCAGGAACATACACAATAAGATTCATTGCTTCAGACCTCATATCCTCCACATACAGCAATGAGATTTCAGTGATTGCTGAGGAAAGGACTGAAAATGCGCCCGAATGCATTGTTCCAAAGCAGACGATTACAAGAACGTCAGAGATTACCATAAACCTCTCAATTTACTGCACAGATGTGAACGGAGATGTTTTGCATTACTCAGTGCTTTCAGCAGAAAATCTCACAATCGCTCAAAATGAAGAAAACATAACAATTACTGCAAATTCCGGATTTGAAGGCATAGCAGAGATAAGGATTGAGGCAACCAATTCCTGGAATTCAACAGAACACACAATTGAAGTTGAAGTGCTGGCAAAGGGCTTCAAGCTCACAACAGAAGAATTCACGCAGTCAGATTCAGAGATTGGAAAACCGGTTTACTGGACAAAATCAGTGAAAGTTGAAAATATTGAGAAGCGCGTCCAGGAGATAGAAATACCTCTCCCAGAAGATGCAGAGAACATAACAGTATACAGGAAGAGCGGAACAACTGAGATTGAGGCATCTGACATCATTGTAAAAGAAAAAGGAAAAGAGAAGACGCTTTCTGACTACAACAATGAGAAGGCAGCTGAAAGAATCAGAATAAACAGGATAAAAGAGCAGCAGAAGATTAATGGAATAACCGGATTTGCAGTTTATGACAGCAGAAATGGAATCGGGCTTCTTGAGAGGTTCATTGACTGGATTATAAGCATATTCAGAAGCTTTGGAAGAATAACCGGATTTGCAGTTTCAGACGAAAACATAACTGAGCCAGAAAACTTAACTGAATCTCCTTTGAACTTAAGCGTTCCAGAGAGCGCAGCTGAAAACCTCACAGAGAACATTACAGAAAATATAACTGCTGCGCTTGAGAATATAACAGAGAGCGTTATAGAAAATGCGACAGAGAACATCAGCACAACAGAGAATCTAAACATCAACATCAGCGAACTGAATGTGAGCGTTCCAGAGATAAACGCTACTGCAAATGCATCTGAAAACGCAACAGAAGAAGCTGCTCCTCTTGAAAGCATAACGCCTGTGCCAGAAATAGCAGAAGAAGAGCCAGTTAAGGAGATAACAGCAGAAATTGCTGAGAACATAACTGCAGAAGAAGAAACAAAAGAAGCGATTGAAAATGCAACAGAGACTCCATTAAGTGAAGAGAACATAACTGCAGAAAATGCCACGCAGGCAACAGAAGAGGCATTGACAGAGAGCTTTGCAAGGAACATCACAATATTAACCACAAGCGCAGAGAATGAGGAATACCTTGTGGAGTTTGCAACAACTGCACCAGAGAGCATAGAAGGGGAAGAGATTACAACTGGCTCTGTTATCACAAAGAATGTCACAATCACTTCTAACTCAGCTGTCCACTACATAAACACAACAGCATACTCAGACATAACAGAGGCAAAGCCAGAGCAGATAAGAATCTACCTCATTAAGAATGGAAGCAGGGAAGATGTAACAGAGAATGAAAGGTATGCAGTAAGATTCCTTGACCTGAACAACAACAGCATGATGGACAGGATTGTTTGGATTGTCCCAATGCTCAGCAATGAGAGCTTTGAGATTGAGATAGAGCTCAATGTCATAACTGTGCAGAGCTACCCGATGGTCGGAGGGAACTGGACAACTGAATTCAACACAACAGGAACTGCAAACCTCACAATAAGCGCATACAATGAAACAACATACAGAGAGGAACCAATAGACCTCAATGAAACTGCTGATGATTTGAGATTCCTTGAGATTACATGCGGAAACGAGAGCAGGAAGGATAGTGCGCTTGTGATAACAAGTGCAGCATGTGTCAATGGAACAATTGAGAACAGCAGCGTTCCTTGCTTCGGAACCGAAACAGTATATGCCAATTATACAATCTTATCAGATTCAAACTTGAGCATCCCTGTCTCTTCAATATTCATAGAGAACTACAACTGCACTGAGAGCTCATACTATACTGTGTATGTAATGACTCCAGGAAAGCATGACCAGGAGTTCAGGTTCGGAGGAAAAACAGCACACTCATACAACGTCGCAGGGCTTCCAGCAATAACAATGCTTAAGCCAGTCAACAACACAATAGTGCATACTGGAGTTGTCCTCAATTTCAGCATAACTTCTGCAAATGCAACTTGGTACAGCAACAACGGAAGCGCAAATGCAACATTCTACTCGCCATATGAGATAAACACAAGCGGATGGAGCGAGGGAATAAGGACAGTAACTGTATTTGCCAATAACTCAAATGCAGATGTCAGGACAAACATCTACACTTTCACATTCAACAACTCTGCATACGGGCACTTTGAGCCGTATTATGTGTGGCCTTACGAGGACTTCGGAAACACAACTGTCCCATACCTTAAGTTCTTCACCTTCAAGGCAGGAGTAAGGTGCATTGGAGGGCCTTGCGGAAACATAAACGCAACACTTGACCCCGAAGAGATAAACCGAATGATAGAATCTGCAATAAAAAGCCAGATAGAAAACTATGTCAACGGGCGAGTTAAGACAGGGAAGAGCGGGAAAATCAGGGTTACAGTAGAAGGAATAGTAATCTTAGAATCAGAAAATGAAGGTGTTTCATACCAGGTTTCAACAAGAATGGATGAGGAATAATACTTATTAAATTAGATAAATATTTAAACTAATGGGTATAAAATACTTATTAAATACGAAAAATGAAGCAAGAACAGGAATTATCGGATGGGAATGAAGAAATAATCGGGATGCTGCCTGAAGACAGGAGGATGCTCCTTGAGATTGACAGGAACACATTCTGGCTTTCAAGCAGGTATAAAATCAAGCCAGAAGAGATACTTGAGATTGCGGAAAATGGGAGAAGTTCGATTCCTGTCAATGCGCTCTTGCGAGGGCTTGCACCATTGGAATCTGTTATCTCATACCTGAAAGATGATGGAAAATTCTCAATAAATGAAATTTCAAATATGCTTGGAAGGGAATACAAAAGCGTATGGGCAACTTACCGCAATGCAAAAAAGAAAAAACCACTAAGGGCAAATGCGAAAAATTCAGGCTTGCAAATACCGATATCTGCTTTTGCAAATTCAAATCTCGGAATCCTTGAATCTGCAGTTAAATTCCTCAGGGAAAACCGCAAGATGAGATACAGCGAAATTGCTCTCTTAATAAAAAGGAACGAAAGGACAATCTGGACAGCATATCATAAGGCAAAAGAAAAAACATGATAAAGATGGATGGGAAAGGAGAGGGAAGGAGAATAACTGGAATACTTCTCACTCTTGCAATGCTCTTCTTTTTGCTTTATGGCATAAATCCTTTTGCAGAGGACATGCACTATTTTGGGTTCCGCGCATGGGCTTATACTGTAACATGCACCTTAAGCGGAATATCCGAAGCCACATCTTATTCATATGTCACAGGAACAAGCGTTTATTACAATAATGCAAGCACCGGGGATTTCATAGTCAGCATAAGCGCATCCACAACAGGAGGAACAAACGCATCAATAAAAAATGTCACATACCCAACAACAGTAAGCGCAGGAGGAAACGACAGCCTAACGCCATACAACTGGACATACACTTGGGACAGCGCAGATAAAACCAATTATGCGCCTGCAACAGCAACATGCTACAACAACTGGAGCGACAGCAATACTGCATCATTTAACGTATACTGGGACAATGCAGCGCCGACCTTAAACTTTGCTCTTCCAACATCTGCCAATAATTCCTATGTTTCCAGAAATTACACAGAAGTTAACATGACAATAACAGAAGCCGGCGCCGGCTTAGACACTTTCAAGTTCAACTGGAACAACACAAACTATTCCTTCTATGACGATTCTCTTGTTCTAGCCATGAACTTTAACAACAACTCAGCAATAGGAGACAGTGCAACAAATATTGTTGATATTTCTAAGTACGGCAATGATGGCACCACTAATAAAACCATCATTGATGAATTTAACAGTACAGAATCTTGGACCGAAAACCAGATTACTGGAAGTGCCTCTGAAGGAAATTATGTGGCACAGATTACAAATATTACCGACCCGTACTTTTTAAAAGATATAACTGACTTTGATGAATCTTATAACACACTAACTATCAGATACAAAAGCTACGTTAATGGACCCACACAAATACAACTGTTTTATACTGATAACACTGACTGCTCTGGTTTCAGTGAAACCTGCAGCCAGTACTTTACCGGTATAATTTCTGACGGCGAATGGCACACTTTGGATGTACAAGTCACAGATGCTGAATGGATTGACAATGACGGAACAATAGATGACCTTCGAGTTGACTTCAATTTCCAATCAACAACAGGGACAGTATATATTGATTACATTCATTTCAGCAACGGTCCAATCTGGACAGCAGGCAAATTCGGAAGCGCACTAAGCTTTGACAGCATTAATGATTATATTGAAATATTAAATAATCCAACATTAAATTTTGGTGCAGGAGATTTTTCAATTGGTTTTTGGACATATCAAATATCCGCAGGTTATCAGGGCGGGTCATATATTGCAAGAGGTGCATATGATGCTGAAGGTTTTAACTCATATGATGCCATATTTAGAGTTAATACAAACACAGGAGAATTAGCCCAGATTGGGCTTGCTG
>JAPLZQ010000101.1 GCA_026394965.1 Candidatus Woesearchaeota archaeon | reverse complement strand
AAGTTAATTCTAAATCAATTCATTTGCATAAACTCAATGAGATTCTTTTTATTGTAAGCTCGATTATTTTTAATATAGCAGTGGGTGGTGTGTATATTTCATCGAAAATTGATGCAGCAAAAATTAATTCTTCGTTTCCCTTAAAAATCTTTGGAGCAATCGTAGTTTTATTAATAATCCCATTTACCATTTCACTAATTGGCTATATAAAAGATAAAGCAAGAAAAAAGATAATAATTTCGCATATTTTTATCCTCTTTTATCTCTTTCTGGAATTAATGTTAGATTACATTCTTAAAATTCCGTTCAGAGAAATTTTAGCAATTCATATACCCTATATTCTTATTTTTTATGCGGCGGCTTTTAGTATGATAGGCGTTTCCCGCATTATCAATAAAAAAATGGGGTTGCTGGTTATAGCAACATTTTTGATATTGATAGGATGCTTGATTTACAGTCTTATCTAAACAACTTTGGTCCCTGCGTAATTGCCAAAGAACGCAAAGTCATTGAGGCTTCTTAAAGGCACTTTTTACACAGGAGCTACTTAATACACAAAGCCGTATAATTTTAATTATTGAACCTCTTATTGCTTATTCCTTCATTGCTGCAGAAACCTGCCTGATTTTTAATTGTCATCAATAAGTAGTTACAAATCAAAAGATTTATAACCTGACCTTACTTTTACCGTCTTATGCGAAATGCTTTTTTGAGAATAGCTGCTGTTTCCGGATTAGTTGGAGCTTTAGCGCTTTCAAATAATTTTGGGCAAATAGCTGCCCTGTCAATTGAGGAGAGAATTGAGCGCCTTGAATCAGCTGAGATTATGCATTCAGAAAAGGATAAATATGCAGTAATTCTGAACGGCGACCCTTCAGAGCTTCACTTCTATAACTGCTCAACTTCACATTCTTCCCTTGAAAACATGGGCTTTTGCAAGGATAACATCTTCACGCTTTCAGAAAAGCCAGATTCCTATTTTGAAGAGCAGGATTTTTCAGCATTTTCAGGAACAAAGGAAAACTTTCAGAGGGTTTCTGATTTGCTTTCTCAAATAACTGATGATAATGACATTGTGCTTTTCTACCTTACCGGGCACGGAGACCGTATGGGTGGGAGAAGCGCCCTTGTCCTAAAGGATGATTATCTTTTTGACATTGAGTTAAAGGAATGCATAGATAAAATTGATTCAAGGATTACAATTGTTGTTGCTGACCAATGCTATTCAGGCGGTTTTGCGGATGAACTAAAGAATTCTTCTAAAAGCGTTATTGCAATCTCTGACACAGATGCAGTGTATCAGACAGACTGCAAGGTTTTTTCAGATTCTTTCTGGAAGGCATTTTCCGGGACATCTGCTGATTCAAACTCTGATTCAAAGGTTTCCCTGAGAGAGGCTTATGATTTTGCGATTGAAAAGCATTCTGTCTTTCTTCGCCCGTTTACAGGATTAGCTCATGGCAGCTATTATTTCTCAGGGGATATAAAAGACATTTTTCTGGGAGAAAATTAGATTATTTTAAATTTATCACAATTCATCACAATATTTATATATTCTGCAGGCGTTATTGCATCGGCGGGTGCCGGCATGAAGATACAATTTTATCCAATTGATGTTCTTTCAAAGAGCAAGGGAGACAGAACCGGAATACTTCTCTATGGAAAAACAGACAAAGGGGAAAGAAACCTTGTTGTAATCAGGGAATTCAAGCCGTATTTCTGGGCACTGCTTAAGGATGATAAGGCAGACAAACAGAGTCTCTTTGAAAAGCTCAAGGCGATAAAAGTTCAGGGCGAGGATAACAGGACTATTTCAGTATCAAAAATAGAGATTCACAGGAAAAAATTTCTCGGATGCGATTTTGATTCTGCAAAGGTTTTTACAGAGCTCCCTTCAGATGTCCCGGAACTCAGGATTGCTGCAAAATCGCTCGGCTTTGAAATCTACGAGGCAGACATACCGTTCTCAAGAAGGTTCATGGTTGACACTGACATTATCCCGATGGCTCTCTATGAGCTTGAGGGCGAATATTCAGAAAAGAGGGCAAGGGTTCCTGTGTTTAATGCAACCGCAATGCAGAGGGTCTCAGAAGAGCTTCTCCCTAATCCGCGGGTGCTTGCGTTTGACATAGAGACTTACAGCCCATTTGGCAAGATTTCAATTCCAGAATCAGACCCGATAATCATGTGCGGATTTTACTCCGATGATTTTAAGAAGGTTATCACCTGGGGCAAGTTCAAGAGCAGCCTTCCTTATATTGAATTTGTGGCAAGCGAAAAATCCCTGATTGAGAGATTCAAGTCAGTGATAAATGAATACAAGCCGGACATTCTCGTAGGATATTACTCTGACGGATTTGACCTTCCTTACATCAAAAAGAGGGCTGATTTCAACAAGGTTGAGCTGAACATAGGGCTTGACGGCAGCAGCCTTGTGATAAAAAGAGGAAGGGTGTCAAGCGCAAGGATTGTAGGGATTCCCCACCTGGACATATACCGGTTAATAAAAAACATAATAGCGCGCTCTCTTGAGACAAGCTCCCTTTCATTGGATGCTGTTTCAAATGAGCTTCTTGATGAAAGAAAGGACGAGGTTGATATTGAAAGCCTTTCATCCATATGGGACAATGAGCCTGAGAAGCTTGAGAAATACTGCCAGTACAACCTCAAGGATGCTGATTTGACATTCCATCTTTTCCATAAGACTTCTTCCATTCTTTTTGAGCTTACAAAGATTGTGCGCCTAAATCTTTATGATGTTTCAAGGATGAGCCTGAGCCAGATTGTTGAGTGGTATCTTATCAGGGAGGCAAAGTCCTTCAATGAGATTGTTCCAAACAAGCCGACAAATGAGCAGATAATTGAGAGGAAAATCCAGACATACAAGGGCGCATTTGTATTTGAGCCGAGCCCGGGATTATATAAGGACATAGTTGTCTTTGATTTCAGGAGCCTTTACCCAAGCATAATAGTCACTCATAATATCTCCCCTGACACAATAGGATGCTCCTGCTGCAAGGATGACAAGGATTCTATTCCTGAGCTGGAAAGCTGGTTCTGCAAGAAGAAAAAGGGATTCATATCAACTGTAATCGGGGATGTCATTGCAAGGAGAATGAGAGTAAAGGAGATTATGAAGACAGCTGATGAGAAGGACAGGAAGCTTCTCAAGGCAAGGGAGCAGGCACTGAAGACAATAGCAAACTCAATGTACGGCTACATGGGCTTCTTTAACGCAAGATGGTATTCAATTGAATCAACAAGAAGCATAACTGCATATGAGCGCCATTACATAAAGAAAGTTATTGATGAGGTGGATGCTGCGGGGTTCAAGGTTTTATATTCAGACACTGATTCAGTTTTCCTCGCCCTGGGAAACAAGACAAGGAAGGATGCTGAGAATTTCCTTCAGCAGGTAAATAGGGAGCTTCCAGGGCTTATGGAGCTTGAGCTTGAGGACTTCTACCCTTCAGGGATTTTCGTATCAGCAAAAATCGGAAGCTCAGGCGCCAAGAAAAAATACGCGCTGCTCTCTGAGAAAGGCACAATTAAGATAAGGGGATTTGAGACAGTCAGGAGAAATTTCTCATTCATAGGAAAGGAAGTCCAGGAAAACATCCTGAACATAATCCTGCGGGAAAACGACTCAAAGAAGGCTTTTGATTATGTGATAAAAACAATAGAGCAGCTCAGGAAAAAGGAGATACCAATTGAAAAGCTTGTGATAATAACACAGCTTCAGAAGAACACAGAGGACTATGACTCAATAGGCCCTCATGTTGCAGTTGCACAGAGAATGAAGGAGCTTGGAAAGCCAGTCGGGATTGGAACCATGATAAGATACATTGTTACTGAAGGGAAGGGCAGGATAAGGGACAGGGCAAAGCTTCCGGAAGAGACAAAAGACGGCGAATATGATGCAGAATACTACATCAAGAACCAGATAATCCCATCTGTCGGAAAGATATTTGAGGTTCTCGGATACAAGGAAGAGGAGCTTTTGGGAAAGAGCGAGGAAGAGAAAGCCCAAAGCAGCCTGCACTCATTCTTTAAGAAATAGAATAATGTGAATTAGCCAATTGCAATAATGCCTGAAACTTTTAATTTTCTGATTATTCTCGTTAAAATCCTTTCTTTAGAATATTGCTCTCCAAAGGTTAATAATAAAATTGAATCCGTCAAACGGAGGTATCGGGAGCATGTTGAAGATGAACAGGAACATGTTTATCCTTGAGGTGACTATGAAAAAGGGAATTCTCCTCTTGTTTACCCATCCTTTCCTTACAGCAAGGAGCGGGGCAAGCCACAAGATGAGGTTTACAGCAGGGCCTGCAAATGAGGTGATTGCATTCTGAAGGTATGTTCCGCCGGATATCTCAACATAGCCGGGAACAAAAATCAGGAAAGGGAAGTGCAGGAATTTCAGAATCACTCCCAGCATGAGCCACATGTAATCTGCGTGAAAGACAGCTGAAAGTCCGAATGCCAATGCAGAGAACTTGTGCCCCATTTCGTGAAGGACTATTGCAGGGGCAGTCACCAAAAGCGCGGAAATGAAGCCCTGTTTGTTTATCCCAAAGATGCTTCTTTTCTTCAGCCGGTAGTCAGAAGTCAAGGGCTCATATTTTTCCCTGACAGCAGAAGGCACCTTAAAAAAGTCAGAAAATATTATCCCGACAAGGACAGACATTACAATAATGTCAATTATCTCCATCGGGCTTATGAGCATGCATAACCAGATTAAGTCAGATGTTTAAAGATTTTTTGCTTTGCAGATTCTTTTTCATGCAAAACTTTATAAAATAACAGCCAAAAATTCCCTGTTTGATTGATATGAAAGCCAAAAAACAGGAAATCTCAAAAAAAGTTGATTCTGACAATAAAAAGGAATTGCCTGATGAATACTGCGGATGCGATGAGTGCAGCACAAGAAGCCATTCCAGCTCAGGCAGGGTTGAGAGCGGAAGCCATGTTGCCATAAGCTACATCGGGACTCTTGATGACGGGACTGTGTTTGACAGGACAGATGAAAATAACCCGCTTATGTTCACTGTCGGCGGTAAAGAGCTCCTTCCCGCTTTTGAGGACAATATTATTGGAATGAAGGAGAATGAGGAGAAGTCAATAAAACTCTCTTCCAAGGATGCATACGGGGATTTCAATGAAAACCTGATTCAGCAGATGCCCAAGTCATTCTTTGAGGGAAAAGTCGAGATTAAGGAAGGGCTTACAATAATGTTCGCAAACCCTGCAGGGCAGAGGGGCTACGGAAAGATTATGGAAATTTCCGATGATTCAGTGAAGGTTGACTTTAACCATCCCCTTGCAGGCAAGAGCCTTAACTTCAGGATAAAGGTTCTTCAGATAGATTGAATTTTTTAGTTTTTCTTATTTTGTTATTGTGATTTTTCAAAAACCAACAATTAGTTTTAAATAATCCCTCATTCTTTCATTTAACATGACCTGCCTTGTTGCTGTTTTGAGTTCAGGAAAGGGAACATGGGCGTATCTTGGCGCAATAATAGAGAAAGAGCCGTGGGAAAAGATATTTCTTGTAACAAATGATTTTGGAAGGGAGAATTTCGGAAAGCGTGTCAAGACAGAAAAGCAAGTTGAATTCATAGTTCTCAACCCTGAGAAGACAATTCCAGAGCTCATTGACTCAATTGCTGGCGCGCTTTCAGGGAAAATTGCAGATTTTCAGGTTGCGCTTAACATAATTTCAGGCGAGGGAAAGGAGCACACAGCAGTTCTTGCTGCCCTTCTCAGATTGGGGCTTGCAGTTCGGCTTGTTGCGCTTGACAAGGACGATAAGCTAATTGAGCTTTAGCGCTTCTTAGGAAAAATAGCTTATCTCTTTTCCAGGATTTCCGCTGAATCCGGATTCTCTCTCATATGAAAGATTTCCCCGGAGAAACATTTTCTCAATCCTTCCGGAAATATTCATCCTGTTAAAAGGGCTCCATCTGCACTTTGTCTCAAGATTTTCCTCTTTTATTTTTTCCCTTGCTTCTGGATTAAACATGAAAAAATCCGCATCATATTCTTCTTTTATTTCGCCTTTGTTTTTTATTCCATAAATCTCTGCAGGTTTTGTGCAGCAGAGTTCAACCACTCTTTTCATGCTTATTTTGCCTTTTAAGGAATAGTCAAGCATGAGGGGCATTCTTGTTTCTATTCCAGGAATTCCATAAAACATTCCCGAATCTCTCTCTATCCTTGTGTGGGGCGCGTGGTCTGTTGCAATTATATCAACGCTTCCGTTTATTGCTCCTTCCCACAGGTATTCTGAATCAGATGTTTTATTCAGGGGCGGTTTTACCATGTATTTATTCTTCTCTGAAAGGAAAAGATGATGGGGAGTAACCTCGCAGCTGAGGTTCTTGTTTGATTTCTTGCATTCCTCAATAAGCATTAATTCCTCTTTTTTTGAGACATGGCAGATGTGAATCCTTTTTTCGTATTTCAATGAAAGCGCAAGAATTTTATCAAGCATTTTTATGTCATCAACATGAATTGAAAGCATTGCATCTGTTTCCTGCATTATCCTTTCAAGCCCGGGAAAGCTCAGGATAAGCCCGCCTGTGGTTTCAGTCATGTAGCATTTTACTGATGCGATATTTTCTGCTTTCTTTATCTCATCGCAGTTATTGTCAGCTGCCCCAAAATGAAAGCCGTAGTCAGCAATGCTTTTTTTCGCATGCGCTCTCTTATCTGCAAGAAGCGCTGTTGTTGTGATTGAAGCAAGATTATTCGGCATGTCAAGAAAGCATGTTGTGCCCCCTTTTATTCCCGCTCTGCTGCCTGATAGAAAATCTTCCTTGTATTCCTGCCCCGGCTCTCTCATATGGACATGAGCATCAATTGCGCCGGGAAGAATTATCATTCCTGAAGCGTCAATCTCGCAATAAGGAGGGGAAAAATCGCTGCTGAACTTTCCATCATTTATGAAAATATCCTCAAGAGAAAGTTTTCCGTTTCTTAGAATTCTGCAGTTTTTTATTCTGGTTTTCAAGAACAATCCCAAAATCCCTTCAGGAAGCATTTCTATTTAATTTTTTCGGATAAGCTGCATTGCACATATTATCATTATGCAGCTGCTTTTAGCCATCAAAATCTTTATAAAGGGACGCCTTTTTCCCTTCTGATATGAATGACTCTCATAAATCTGAAAAAACAGAGCACAGCGCATCAAAAGGATTTTTTAACTCATTAAGGGACAAGGCAAGGGAGATATACATAAAGCAGTACAAGGCGCTCCTGGTGATTGTCCTAATAATAGGTTTTTCGCTAATCGGAATTCTCCTTTTTAACTTCGCAAGGACAGGCGAGTTCTTCCAGAGGGACATTTCTCTCAAGGGAGGAGTTTCTGTTACAATATCGCGCGCTGATATAGGTTCAGATGCTGTTGAAAGCGCGCTTTCTGCTTCATACCCGAAGTCAGACATAAATGTAAGGCTCCTCAAGAGCGCAGGCGCATCAACTGGAATTGCAATAGAGAGTTCAGACCTTTCCTCAGAGCAGATAATCTCTTCCCTTAATTCCAATCTTGGAAAGAACATAAAAAGCTCTGAATACAATGTTGACATGATTGGCTCATCCTTGGGAGAGGCTTTCTTCAGGCAGACCATCCAGGCAATAATATTCGCATTCATCCTTATGGCTGTAACAGTTTTCTTATATTTCAGGATTCCAATTCCGTCATTTTTCGTTGTGTGGTGCGCATTCCTTGACATTGTCTCAACAATTGCAGTTGTCTCAATCTTTGGGATAAGGATGTCAACAGCAGGGATTGCGGCGCTTCTTGTGCTCATAGGATATTCAGTAAGTTCAGACATCCTTCTCACTGCAAGGGTTGTCAAGGGAAAGAATTCCTCAGTTATTGATAATGTATTTACTGCGCTTGGAACAGGATTGACTATGACCTGGACAACAATTGCAGCGCTTTTAGCAGGCTTTTTCATGGCTGATTCAGAAGTGATAAAGCAGATAATGCTTATAATGATAATAGGGCTTGTTTTTGACTCGCTCTACACATGGATTATGAATGTTTCAATACTCAGGATTTATATGGAAAAAAGGGAAAAGGCAGAGATTGAGAAGAAGAGAGCTGCGCATGAAAGCGCCAGTAATCAGTAATGCTTCAGAGGTATAAAAAAATGTCAACTGCAAAAAGGATTTTCAGCAATTTCAAGGTGATAATAGTATTAGTTGCAATAGTTCTTGCATTAATCTCGCTTTCGCCCAATCCCTTTAGGAAGGGCGCTGCGATAAGGAGCGTTGTTCCGGAAACTCCGTCTGCTCTTGCAGGAATAAGCAGCCCTTCAGCCAACTCAGCCCCAATGTCAAGGGAAGTGATAACTGCTGTAAACAGCATTTCTATAAAGAACGCCGAGGAATACTATTCATCTGTCAGCAAGATAAAGCCAAACACAACAGTCAAGATTACAACCAACAAGGGCGTTTACAGCATATATTCCTCAAATAAGACAGATGCAAACGGATTCTCAGACCTCGGGATGAGGGTTTATGACGCCCCGACCTCAAACATCAGGAAAGGGCTTGACCTCCAGGGCGGAATAAGGACAATCCTCAAGCCAGAGGCAAATGCAACAAAGGAAAATGTTCAGATGACAATTGAGAGCATGAAGCAGAGGCTTAATGTGTATGGATTAAGCGATGTTGTTGTCAAGGAAACATCTGACCTCTCAGGAAACAGGTACATACTGATTGAGATAGCAGGAGCATATGAGGATGAGGTAAAGGAATTAATCTCAAAGCAGGGAAAGTTTGAGGCAAAAATAGGAAACGAGACTATTTTCCGGGGAGGAAAGGACATAACCTATGTATGCAAGACAGCTGAATGCTCTGGAATTGACACCCAAAGCGGATGCGGAAAGGCTTCAGACGGAACATGGTCCTGCAAATTCATGTTCTCTGTCTCATTAAGCCCGAATGCCGCCTCTGTCCAGGCAAATGCCACGGGAAAACTTTCTTCAGTTTACAAGAACGGCGAGAATTTCCTCAATGAAACCCTTGACCTTTTCCTGGATGACCAGAAAGTTGATTCTCTTGAAATATCCGAGGAACTTAAGGGAAAGGCGCTTACAGATGTTGCGGTATCAGGTTCAGGAAGGGGCGCAACAAAGGAAGAAGCAATTTATGATGCTTTGAAGAGCATGAAAAGGCTCCAAACCATAATGATAACTGGTTCTCTCCCAATCAAGCTTGAGGTTGTAAAGACAGACACAATATCCCCGACTCTTGGCGAGAAATTCCTAAAGAATACTGCATCAGTGTTTCTTGTTGCAATCACAGTCGTTTGCCTTGTGCTGTTCTTCTATTACAGGAATGTCAAGGTTGCAGGAATGATTATGGCAACAGGATTAATTGAAATATTCCTGACCATGGGGCTCTTAACTCTCATGGGCTGGAACATTGACCTTGCTGCAATCGCAGGATTCATTGCAGCAGTTGGCGCAAATGTTGACGACCAGATTGTCATGAGCGATGAGGCAATCAAGGGAAAGGGCGACAAGAACGCAAAAAGGATGCTTTCCTGGAAGGAGAAGATAAAAAGCGCCTTCTACATTATAATCGGAGGATACCTTACAACTGTTGCATCAGCTCTTCCCCTTCTCTTTGCAGGGGCAGGGCTTCTCAAGGGCTTTGCAATCACAACAATTGTCGGGCTTACAATAGGAATCGTCATAACAAGGCCTGCCTATGCAGATGTTATAGAAATCCTCCTTAAGAAGGATTAAGGCAATTTCCTTTTTATTTTTCTTATTTTTCTTATTCTTTACCTTATCCTGATTAATCCTTTTTTAACTCATTTCAGCAATTGTTTTTTTAATAGATAAAAATATAAAAGCCTGATTGCTATTGCAATAAAACTAATGTTTTTTTGAACAAGAGGTGCCAAATGATAATCACAATATCGGGGAAAGCTGGCTCTGGAAAGAGCACTGTTGGTAAAATGCTTGCAAAAAGGCTGAATCTCAAGTATTACTGCATTGGCGACATGAGAAGGAAGATGGCTGAGGAACGAGGGCTTTCCCTTGAAGAGTTTAACAAGCTTGGGGAAAAGGAGGATTTCACAGACAAGGAAGTTGACTCATTCCAGGAAAAGCTGGGAAAAAAAGAGGACAATTTCCTGATTGTGGGAAGGACAAGCTACCATTTCATTCCCCACTCAATAAAGGTTTTTCTGGATGTGAATCTTGATGAGAGCGCAAGGAGGATATTTTGTGCTCAAAGGGAAAATGAGCATTATGCAAGCGTTGATGAGGCGCTCGAGAAGATAAAGGAGCGCGAGGAAAGCGACAGAAGCAGGTATCAGAAATATTACAGAATAAACCCGTTTGACCATAAGAACTTTGACATTGTGATTAACACAACAGAAATCTCTGCAGTGAAGGTAGTTGAGAAAATAATGCAATTTGTAAAAGAGAAGAAATGAATAAAAAATCAATTTCTTATGCTGATGTCTATGAGCCCCGGGAGGATTCATGCCTCATCAGGAAGCACATCAGGAAATTATCAAAAGGGGCTGTTCTTGACATGGGAACAGGCTCAGGAATCCTTGCGCTTGAAGCATCAAAATCAAAAAGGGCAGGAAAGGTTTATGCAGTTGATTTGAACAGGAAAGCGATTGCATTTGCTTTGAAAAACTCCAAAGGAAAAAGGATTGAATTTCTCTATTCAGACCTTTTCTCCTGCTTTAAGAAAAAGAAAATCCTTTTTGACTTAATAATCTTCAATCCGCCTTACCTTCCTGAAGATGAAAATGAGCAGGATGACCTGCTAAAAAAGGCGCTGTGCGGGGGAAAAAAGGGATTTGAGACAATTGAGCGCTTCATGGTTGAAGCAGGGGATTACCTGAAAAATTCCGGGAAGATTCTTCTCCTGTTTTCCTCTCTTACAGGAAAGGAAAAGGTTGAGGAGATTATTTCAGACAATCTCTTTGTTTTCAGGAAGATTGATGAGCAGAGTTTTGATTTTGAGAGCATATTTGTCTATCTGATTGAAAAATCCCCGATTCTTAGGAAAATTTCTGCATGCGGGATAAAATCATTGAGGAAATATGCAAAGGGGCACAGGGGGCTTGTATACCGCGGATTACTCCATGAAAAAAATGTTATTGTGAAAATCGCAAACCCGAATTCAGAGGCAGTCGGAAGAATCAAGAATGAGATTCATTTTCTGAAAATCCTCAATAAAAGAGGAATCGGGGCGGGAATTATCATTTCAAAGAGGGATTTCTTTGCCTGCGAGTTTCTTGAAGGGAAGAGGATTATTGAATTCATTTCCTCTTCAAAAAAAGATGCAGTGAAAAAAGTTCTGAGAAAGGTTTTTCTTGAGCTTTATTCCCTTGATAGGATGAGGCTTGACAAGGAAGAGATGCACCGCCCGTTCAAGCACATAATAATAGGGAAGAATCTCAGAGTTAAAATGATTGACTTTGAGAGGATGCATCTTTCAAAAAGCCCGAAGAATGTAACCCAGTTCTGCCAGTTCCTATCCTCAACTTCCATCTCTGAAATTCTTGAAAAGAAGGGGATTTTTGTCAAGAGAAGCGAAATTATAAGCATCTTAAGAGAATACAAGAAGGATTTCTCAAAAAAATCCCTGGAAGGGATAATCCGCGTATTCTGCTGATTAAATTTCCTCTTTGATGTTTATTGTTGAGACAAGGGAAACAGTCCCTTCAACTCCCTCTGTTTTCCTGAATGATATTAAGAATCTGTTGAACTCATCAATATCAGAAAATTTCATCTTTATGAGAAGGTCATATTCCCCTGTTATCCCGAAAACTTCCTTTATTCTGGGATTCTGAAAGAGATTATTTCTTATCTCCTTGTTTGTCTTTACAAGAAGGAATGCGATGAAATTCTCTCCTGATTTTGCATTGCTGAGTTTTACTGTGAATTTTTCTATAACTCCCTCTTCTTTCATCTTTTTTATCTTCAGGTGAACAGTGCTCGGGCGCATCCCTGTTGCTTTTGCAATCTCCCTGACACTCGCCCTTGAATTCTCCTTAAGCTCTTCTATTATCCTTGTTTCATTTTTTTCAAGCATATCCCCAATTATTCTCCTCCTGCATATTTAAATTTTTCTAATATTAAAGGAAAATTTGATTAATTTGTCCATTAATTTTCTTATTTTATGGATAAATTTCATATTTTTTAGGATAATTTATAAAAACATCTCAACCAACTAATCTCCAATAATACTAAAATGAGGTGTTTAAATGCCAGGAAATTTATCAAATGCGCCGCAGTATGCGGTAAAGGATATTTCCCTTGCTGAGCAGGGAAAAAAGAATATTGAATGGGCAGAAGCCCACATGAACGCTCTTCTTGAGCTTCAGAAAAGGCTTATGCGGGAAAAGCCGTTCAAGGGAATAAGGATTGGAATGGCTCTCCATGTGACAAAGGAAACAGCAGTTCTTGTCAAGACTTTCATTTCAGGAGGAGCAGATGTTGCAATATGCTCATGCAATCCGCTTTCAACACAGGACGATGCTGCAGCAGCCCTTGCCTCAATGGGAATAAAGGTTTATGCATGGAAGGGCGAGAGCAGGGAAGAATACTACTCCAACCTTAGCAGGGTAATTGATTTCAAGCCGAACATCACAATAGATGACGGATGCGACCTTGTGAATGAGATTCATACAAAGCATCCTGAATTAATATCCTCAATAATCGGCGGATGCGAGGAAACAACAACAGGTGTTATAAGATTAAGAGCGATGAAGAAGGACAATGCATTGAAATATCCTGTTGTTGCAGTCAATGACAATAAGACAAAGCACCTTATGGACAACTACTACGGAACAGGGCAGTCGGCAATCGATGGAATAATAAGGGCAACAAACATCCTCTTTGCAGGGAAGAATGTTGTTGTGTGCGGCTATGGCGACTGCGGAAAGGGAGTTTCCCTCAAGGCAAAGGGGTTTGGCGCAAATGTTATTGTTACAGAAGTTACTGCATTCAGGGCGCTCCAGGCTGTTTTTGACGGCTTTAGGGTAATGCCGATTGCAGATGCTGCAAGAATAGGGGATATCTTTGTTACTGTAACCGGAGATAAGAAAGTTATCTCAACAAGGAACATTGAAATAATGAAAAACAATGCAATCCTTGCAAATGCCGGGCACTTTGATGCAGAAATTGATGTTGCCGGCTTGAAAAAGATGGCAAAAGCCACCAGGAAGATAAGGCCGTTCCTTGATGAGTTTACATTGAGGAACGGGAAGAAGGTTTATCTCTGCGCAGACGGAAGATTGGTCAATCTTGGCGCAGCAGAGGGGCATCCTTCTGAAGTCATGAGCATGTCATTCTGCGGGCAGGCGCTTGCTGTTGAATTCCTTGTAAAAAACAGGGGAAAAACAGGGATTGAAGTGATTGACCTTCCTGAATCAATTGATGAGCAGATTTCAAGGCTTCAGCTTGCAACAATGGGAATTAAGATTGACACCCTTACTGACGAGCAGATAAAATACCTCGCTGGCTGGAAGGAAGGGACATAAATTCAAACATAAATCCCATGTTTTAATTTTTATATTTTTTTAATTTTTTTAATCTATTTCTCTTATTCAAGCTTTTTGCATTTCAGTTTCTTTTCAGTTATTTCCTTAAATTCAATAATTATTTAAAGAAGCTCCCTAAACCAAAAAGCGCTTATGCACAAGATTAAAATTTCAAGGATACAAAAGAAGATATTCTCCCACAAGGGGTTTGACCCCTGCGGATGCTATGGCAGCTCCTGCAATGATTCCTGCTGCAGCGAGGGCGCAGATATTGACAGGGAATCCTATGCCCTGATAATAAAGCACAGGAAGGAAATTGAAGCGCTGATAAAATCAAGTGTTGGCAAATGCTTCAGCAGAAAATGGGGCAGGGATGATGAATACCTGGGAAAGGGTTACATAAGAAGCAGGATGAAAAAAGGCTTTTGCATCTTTCATCTTTCGGGTGAGAAGGGATGCGCGCTTTTCAGGCTTTCCCAGAAAAAGGGAATCTCAAGAAGGATAATTCCCTCTATCTGCAGGCTTTACCCTCTCAGTTGGAACAAGGGAAGGCTTTACATCCACAAGAGCATAAAATCAGGGTGCGGATGCCTTTCCAGCAAAAGCGAACTTTCCAAAAGCGTTTTTGAGACCCAGAAGAAAGAGATAGATGAGATATTCAAGATAAAACTGAAAAGGAAGAAATAAATTATTATAAAAAAATAAAAAATTCTTTATTGCTTACTCATACTTCGCAGTAAGAGTTCCTGTCTTTGAATGGGTAAGTGTGCTTCCTTCCTGGATATAAGCGAAAGTCAAGGCTCCCTTGTATTTTGCTCCTGCAGTTCCTGCTGTTGCAGTGCAAGTGAATTCGGTAGTACTTCCATCAGCAATAGTTGTTGCAGCAGGGGTACATGCTGTTCCGCCTAAGGATAAAGTTACTGCGCTAATTCCAGAGCCCATTCCATTTCTAACTATTACAGTTGCTGTTCCTGCTGCTGTAACCTTAAAGTCCTGACAGGCAACTCCTGCGCCGATTGTGCAGCTCTCTGGGAGGAATCGTCCAGGATTCAAGACTCCGAAATAGGCAAGCGCCGCTATTGCTACGAGCACCACAAGTATTGCCCATCCATAAGTCATCAAGAACTCCATTGCTGCTTGTGCCTTCTTCATCAAATCACCTCATTTTTTAAATCAAAAATCATATTGTTTTCTTATTGTTCTCCTGCTTAAACATCTTTTCATTAAAAATACATAAAAACTATGTTAGTATACTAAACAAATAACTTTAGTATTTAAACTTTACTGTTAAGGCGGATTGAAGATTTTCTATTCCAAAATCCTCATTTTTTTCTTTCCCCGAATATCTTGGTTCCAACCCTTATTATGTTTGCTCCTTCCTCTACTGCAATATCATAGTCAGAGCTCATGCCCATTGAAAGGAATTTTAAATCTGCTCCCGGAATTTTAAGTTCCTTTAATCTTTCAAAAAGAATTTTCATCTCCCGGAAATACCCTCTTAACTTTTCCCTGTCATCTGAATAAGGAATTGCCATGAGCCCCGATAGTTCAATGTTTGGAAGCGCTGAAATATTCCTTGCAAGTTTTTCTGCATCTTCCTCTTTTATTCCTGTTTTTGTTTCTTCACCAGAAATATTCACCTCAATCAACACAGGAACTTTTTTTACAGCTCTCCTGTCAATTTCTTCTGCAAGCTCAATTGAGTCAACTGTTTCAATAACATCAAACAGGGAAAGCGCCTTTTTTACCTTGTTCTTCTGAAGATGCCCGATGAAATGCCTCTGCACCTTTTTTCCGGAAATAAGTTCATTTACTTTTGCAAATTTTTTCTCTCCTTCCTGAACATAATTCTCGCCAATCGCATCCACTCCAGAAAGAACTGCCTCTGCTATTTTTTCAGGGCTCTGCGCTTTTGTTGCAGCAACAAGCAGAACCCCTTTTGGAATTTCTGAAAGAATATTCCTGACATTGTCTCTTATATTCATTTTAAGTTTTATAGAATGTCTGATTATTAATACTTTTATCCAAAACAGCATTTCTTTCTTAGAAAGTTATTTAAACAGATATTAAGAACTTTCATCTTGTTTGTTTTATGCCGGGATCGCATAATCTGGTATTGCGCCAGCCTGGAAAGCTGGTGCCTGAAAGGGCGTCTGGGTTCAAAACGAGCCTTTTCCAAGGAAAAGCCTCGATGGAAAAGAGGATTTTGCTCACGCAAAATCAAAAATTCCTGCGAGCATTAATGGGAAAGCCTCCTGAAATTCCCAGCCCCGGCGTATTATTTTAATTATTATCTTAATTAGAATCCTAAAAAATAATAATTTCTTTCAATTGAGTTCATACGTTTTATTTCCCGCTTTTGCCGTTTTTTTAAAGGTTTAGTTGTAACTGACTGAATGTGATTTTAATAGAAAACCTCTGAAAACACCGAAAGATTTAAATACTAGAATAATCAGTAATATATAAAATTATCGCATGATTTTTATCACTTGCGATAGTTTCGTTTGGAAATAAATTGGGGGTGTGGTGTATCATCGTCGGTATTTGCAGTTCATCTTTCATAAGTCTGCAGTACCATGCTGAATCAGGCTCATATTTAACAAAGCTGTGCAGGTGGTGAATTTGACTAATTTTAGGCATCGTTTCATCAAGAAATGTCCGGAATGCGGCGGTATAAACCTTTTCTGGAACAAGGACAAGGGAGAAGTCATCTGCAAGGACTGCGGGCTTGTTGTTGAGGACAAGATGGTTGATTTCGGCCAGGAATGGCGCGACTTTGACTCAGACAAGTCTGACTCCAAGAGAAGAGCAGGCGCTCCAATAACATACACCCAGTATGACCAGGGGCTTGGGACTGAGGTGGGAAGAAGCGCCGACCTTTCGCAGTTCTCCTCAAAGGCAAGGAACAAATTCTTCAGGTTAAGGAAATGGCAGTACAGAATCAGCACTGCAATTGAGAGGAACTTGAAGCTTGCGCTTGCTGAGCTAAAGAGGATAGTAAGCTATCTTAAGCTTCCAAAATCAGTTGAGGAGGAGGCAGCGAGAATTTACACTCTTGCAGTCAGGAAAGGGCTTGTCAGGGGAAGGTCTATGGAGTCAGTTGTTGCAGGAGCATTATATGCTGCATGCAGGCGCCATGAGGTTCCAAGAACTCTTGACGAGCTGAGCGAGGCATCTGGAATCGAGAAAAAGGAGATTGGAAGAACTTACAGGTTCATCACAAGGGAGCTTGCGATAAAGATTATCCCGTCAAATCCTGCTGATTACATTGCAAGATTCTCATCTGCGCTTAAATTGAGCCCTGAAACCCAGAGCAGGGCTGTTGAGATTCTTGACAAGGCGCAAAATGCAGAATTGACCTCAGGAAGGGGCCCAACAGGAATTGCAGCAGCAGCACTGTATGTTTCTGCGTTGATACACGGCGAAAAGAGGACTCAGAGAGAGGTTGCTGATGTTGCAGGAGTTACTGAAGTCACAATCAGGAACAGATACAAGGAGCTCCTTGATAAGCTCAATCTTGAGAGGGAAATCAAGAAAGTGAAGAGCAAGAACCGGCAGTAAATATTTTTTTTAATTATAATTTTTCGGATTCTTTTTTCAGTTAATATCAGAATCTGAATAGAATTCTTTCAAAATCAGCAATCATTCCCTTTCTCACTTTTACGCCCTCTTTTTTCAGGAGGAGGATTTTTCTTTTCTTTCCTCCTGCAAACCCGCCGAGAGAGCCGTCTGATTTCACAACCCTGTGGCAAGGCACAATAATCGGTGTTGGGTTGTTGTGAAGGGCGTTCCCGACTGCCTGGTATGCGCCTGTTCGCATTTTCCGGGCTATTTCCCCGTATGTAGAAACCATTCCCTTAGGGATTCTCTTTGCAAGGGAATAAACTCGGCTCTCAAAAGAAGTTGGCATTTTATTTTCCTCAATCAGATTTTCAGGATGTTTCCAAAGAGCAATACAAAAACAAGAATCAAAGTCAGGACTATTATGATTATTGCCGCAGTCCATACAATCATGTTGTAAAACTTTGAGTTTACATGCTCCCCCATAATTTCTTTCTTGTTTATTAGCCGTAGCATTATTATGAGAATTATCGGGAGTATTATCCCGCTTATCACCTGGGAAGTCAGCATTACCTTTATGAGCGGCAGTTTTGGAATCATTGAAACGAATGCGGATATTGCGATAATGAGAGTTAAAATCCAGTAGAACTGCGGCGCTTCCTTGAAATTCTTATTAACTCCTGTCTCAAATCCTATTCCCTCGCATATGCAGAATGCTGTTGAGATGGGAAGTATTATTGCTGCAAAAAATGATGCCACAAAAAGCCCGATTGCAAACAGGTATTCAGCCCACCTTCCTGCAAGGGGCGCAAGAGCAAGAGCAGCTTCCTTTGCTGTTTCCACATGTATTCCTGCAGTGAACAATGTTGCTGCGCAGGTTAGTATGACAAAATATGTCACAATATCTGTTACTATTGAGCTTATGTAGACATCTGCCTTTGAGTATTTGTAGTTCTCAGGCTTTATCCCTTTCTCCACAAAAGCAGCCTGCATGTAGAACTGCATCCACGGCGTTATTGTTGTTCCGATAAGCCCTATCAGCAAGAGCAGGTATTCCTTATCAAACTGGATTGTGGGCTTAATTGTGCTCTTTAATGCGAGACTCCAGTCAGGCTTTGCCATAAAGCCGGATATTATGTATGTTATGTAGAAGAACGCAAGTATGAAAAATATCTTTTCAGTGCTCTTGTAATTGCCCTTTGTTATTATCAGCCAGATTATGATTGCGCATATAGGTATTATAACAAGCCGCGACAACCCAAAAATCTCAGAAGCAGCTGCAATTCCTGCAAAGTTTGAGATGGCTGTTGTGATGTTTGCGACAAAGAGCGCAGCCATTATGAAAAATGTTATTTTTACTCCATAGTTTTCCCTGATGAGGTCTGCAAGTCCTTTTCCTGTCATAACTCCCATTCTTGCATTCATTTCCTGGACAAGGATTAGAACCAAAGTTATCGGGATTACTGCCCAAAGGATTCCGTATCCAAATGTTGCTCCTGCAACTGAGTATGTCGCTATTCCTCCAGCGTCATTGTCCGCGAATGCAGTTATGAGCCCAGGACCCATTATTGAAAAGAATATGAGAAGCTCTCTCCAAGAATGTTTAATGTTGAATCCTGCCATTTTTATCTTTTTATTGTTTAATATCTGACTTTGCTGAAGTGGTTTCTGCTGCAATCTTCTTTTCTTTCCTTACCCTGCTCTTTTTAACTTTTCCCCTGCTCCAGGATTCTGGCATGACATTCTCAATTATGTCGTGGGCTGTGACAACTCCCTTAAGGATATTGTTGCTGTCCACAACAGGAAGCGCAAGAAGATTGTATTTTGAAAGAACCTTTGCCATGTGCTGTTTTGAATCTGAAAGCTCAACCTTTGCAACATCGCTGTTCATGAAGTCGCACACCTTTTTCTGGGGCGGAACAATGATAAGCTGCCTTAATGAAAGCACTCCCACAAGCTCATTTTTCTCATTTGTGACATAGAGATAATAAATATTTGAGATGGTTGGTATAATCTCCCTCATCTTGTTTATGGTCTGCTCTGCAGTTAAATTCCAGGGTATTGCTATGAATTCTGTTGTCATAAGGGCTCCTGCAGTGTCCTCAGGGTATTTCAGGATTTCTTTAACCTGCTTTGCAATTTCAGGCTTTATCAGCGAGAGTATTTCCTCAGCTTTTTTCTTGTTTGTGAAGCTCAGCATGTCTGCAACTTCATCTGCTGTCATTTTTTCAAGAACAGGAATTATCCTCTTTACCCTAATGTCCTCAACAATGCTCTTCTGGACTTTAGGCTCTGCCTCTGCCAGCGCATCGGCAGCCATATTGTTGTCAATTGACTTGAGGACAAGCACCCTCTCCTCGTCGCTTAAGTCGCCCATCAGTTCGGCAAGATCTGCAGGGTGCATTGCGTGGATGCTTTTTCTCTCAATCTTCAGGTGAAGATGCTTTGGGTCTGGCTCAAGAGGGGCTACAAACTCCCATGAGATTATGTTTCCAATCTTTTTTCCAGCTTCAGGAAGAAGGTTTCCGATTGTTTTTGGAACTCCAAGCCTTCTAAGGAATCCGCTGAATCCAGCATCAACACCTATAACGCTGAACTTTCCGTTAACATTTGCAAGCGCAACATCATTAACCCTGATTACCTTCAGGCCTTCTGTGTCTATCAGCTGCTTGTCCAGGATTGCTGATTTCAGGTGCAGGTCATCAGGATTAACGCTTCCGAGCATTGGAATTTTATCATTCTGAATTGAAAGCTTTATTTCCTTTTCTATAACTGTGACATAAGATATTGGGATTCTGAAAAGCGAATTTTTATTCCTGCACACAAGTGCAGTCACTTCTGCTGCCTTCTCGCCGTCAAGAATTATCAAATCCTCAAGGATTCCCGCGATTTTTCCGCTGTTGTCTGCTATTCTTCTTCCCAAAAGATGACTCAGATAAATCAAAGAGCCCACCTCTTTTTCCTTCGGATGAAATGCATCCTCAAATTAACCTTTTTTAGGAACTGTAAGTAATATTTAAATCTATCCTTAAAGGTTTATTCCTGCCACACGGAAAATGTATCTTTTCCATTTAAATTTTTTTGGGTATTTTTCCCTCAAAAAAGAAAGATTTAATAAATACCTCTTGATTTTTTTATTGAATCAAGAGGTGCTGGTTTCATGGGACGAAAAACTCACAAGCAAAGGACAAGGGGAATGCCCAGATGGGTGAAGGAGCAGAAGGAATTTGACGCAAGGAGCGGCAGGTTTCCGGGCTGCAGAGGAACCTTTCCAGACTGCCCTGAGTCAGTTGACGCAAACAATGTTGCCGAGCAGTGCAAGAAATGCCCGAAATACAAGGGACTGTAAATTTTTTTTCATAACGCTTAAATATCAGGAATAATTATCTTTTTGTGTGGGTGGGTAATTTGAGAGAAAAGATATCTGACGATGAGATAGATTTCATAAACAGCCTTGATGATGAATTCTCACTTTTGACTGTGCCTTACGGGTATGATGTTATCTTTGATGACAAGGTTGGAATAATCTTAAAAAAGCAGAAAAGCAGCAGGAAGGGGAACATTACCCTTGTTGCAGGATAAATTTAAATTCTCATTTCTTTAATCTTTCCTTTGATGATTGACTTTCACGATTTCATAAATGATTTCAGCGATGCCCTCCTTAAAGGAGAGAGCATGGCAGTATTTGCCAGATGCGAGATTTTTTACAGCGGAAGGGCTGAAAGCCAGCTCTTGTCCGGAGAAAGGATTCTTGTTGTAAAGTCAGACAAAAGCATGCTTGTGCACCAGCCGTCTGGCTCTGCGCCTGTCAACTGGATGAAGGAGAATTCAGATTATTCCCTTTCAATTGAGGGCGATTCATTAATGCTTCGCGTAAGAAACCTTCCCTTAAAAGAGCACCTTGACATAAGAATTGAGGAGGTATATTCTTTTTCGCACAGGAAACTTGAGGACAACCAGAAGATAATTCTTGCAGGCTCTGAAAAAGATATGTCTGACATGATTCTTGAGAATCCCTCTCTTATTGAAAAGGGCTTCAAGCCGCTTTCAAGGGAGGAGCACACCAAATACGGCTTTATTGATGTTTTCGGTTATGATTTGAATAATGTTCTTGTTGTGATTGAGGCAAAGCGCTACACAGCTGACTTCAAGGCAGTTTCCCAGCTTCAAAGGTATGTTGAGAAGATAAAGGAAACAAAAGGATTATCAAAGGTCAGGGGAATCCTTGCTGCTCCGGGAATATCCCCCAATGCAGAAAAGATGCTTCGCGATTTCGGGTTTGAATTCAGGAAAATCAATCCGCCGAGATACATGGAAAGGTTCAGCAGGGCGCAGAGCACAATATCCAGGTTTGGATGAATCATTCTTCAATAATTTCTTCTTTTTTCTTTCTCAATTCAATCCTTAATTCCAAATCAAGATTCTCATTATACATCTTCATTTCCATTTTGTCATAGTTTTCCCTTGAATCAATGCACTCTGCCTTAAATCCATAGAAATTCAAAACAGGCTCAAGCTCAGAAATCATTAATTTTTTCATCTTTGAGCATTCCTTCCTGTAATCATTGAAATCAAGGATTCTTCCGTTTATCACTATGAAGAATCTCTCGCAAGATTTATATTCATTGCTCATTTTTTCATCGCCATGAAAGCCCTTTTTGTGTGCAGCTACAACCATGACAGGAGCAAAACTGCAGAGGAAATCTTCAAAGGAAGTTTTGAGGTGCGCTCAGCAGGGCTTTTCAACAACCCTGTTAGTGAAGAGCAGATTCTCTGGGCTGATATCATTTTTGTGATGGAAGAGTTCCAGGTTTCTGAGATAAAGAGGCGGTTCCCGAAAACCTCAAAGAGAATTGTCTGCCTTGACATCTCTGATGAGTTCTCATACATGCAGCCAGAGCTTATTTCTCTCCTGAAAATCCGCCTTAAGGAATTCCTGCATTCCTAAGCAGTCCTTGTTACCTCAAACTCCTTTCCCTCAAACTTGAATTTTGTCTTTTGGCTTTCTTTCAATTCAGAAAAAAGCTTTTTCATGTTCTCTTTCATGACAAACCACCTCAGAAATCTTATTTGTCTCTCTTCTTTAAATCCCCTGCGCCAAGGGTTTTCCAATGCCCGATTCCGGATGTCCTGTGTGATTTTGCGGAACATCAATAATTAAATCTTATTTCGTTTGCAGTTTCATTTCAATCCCAGCTTATCAAGCAGATTAAATGCTTCTTTGTCGAATTTTGAGAATGCAAACCATTTTTTGCCCAGGTCTTTTAATGAAGCTCCGAAATGATACACTTCTTTATTGTCTATAATGAGGAACCTGTCGTGGGACTGCTTAAATTCTGTTACTTTAATAAGCGGATATTGTGCATTGTATTTATCAAGATCAAGGGATAACTGCTTGGAAATCTCTTTAGTGAATATTGTAACCTGCACATTTTTATTCCTCTTGCTAAATAGCGTCAAAACAGAATCATCAATGTAATTGTCAATGAGAACTATTGACTTATCCGCAGTCCGGATAATGTCTGAAATAAATCTGTACGCATCAAATATCTGCCCATCAAAAAATATTCCTTTTTCAGGCTTTATGTCTCTATTTTGTATTGCATTAAATATCTCGTCAAATTTCCTGTTATGCTCAGTCTGCTTTTTCTCAACAACATCCAGTCTTTGGAATATCTGTGCATTTGAGGAGATAAATCTCCGCATGGCTACGAATGCGCTCATTATTTGAATGCTTATCCTTACAGCAGTATCACTTTTTAAAACTCCGGAGAGCATGGCAACTCCTTGTTCTGTAAAAGCATAAGGTAATTTTCTTCTGCCACCCCAACTTGAAGTCACAATTTGTGACTTCAAGTTTTCAAATTCATCTTCAGTTAATTGAAACATAAAATTTTCAGGAAATCGTTCACTATTCCTCTTAACCGCTTGATTTAATGCTTTTGTTTCCACTTTATAAAATTCTGCAAGATCTGTATCAAGCATCACCTGCATATTTCTTATTGTATAAATTTTACTTTTGATATTATCTGTGCTTAATACTAATGAATTGTCTTCCATCTCATCACTTCTTAAAATCAACACTTTAATAAGCGTTTTCCAGAGATGTCTGTTGTCCTGTGAGAAGTTGCGGAAAAGACGGAGATTTAACGAAGAATTAATAATTAAAAACAATAACCATTTAATAGTTCATAGAATTAAGGCAGGATATAGGGCTATATAAAAAGCACATGGAAAAAAAGCTGGATGAAATAATGGATGATGAATTGAAGAAAAGGTTTTTGAGGGAGAAGGAATTTCTGGCAAAACAATGGAGCTCTTTTATTGACAAGAGAGTCATAGATGCCTTTATGAAGGTTGAAAGGGAGAATTTTGTTTTAAAGGAATTCCTGCAATACAGCTATGAAGATGCTCCGCTTCCAATTTTAGACAAGCAGACAATATCGCAGCCG
>JAPLZQ010000100.1 GCA_026394965.1 Candidatus Woesearchaeota archaeon | reverse complement strand
AACCCCTGATGAGCTCTTGACTTGCGCTCTTAATCGCTATGGCGGATATACCACTTATTCAGGAATTGTCGGGGGATATATGGTTGGGTGGAAAAATTATTTGTGCACAGAAACTGCATAAGGGTTCAAAATGAAAAAAATCATATTTGCAGGAACTGGAATTTTCGTTTTAGCCCTGATTATCTTAACTTCGGGCTGCACCTCTTACGGAGGCATCAATTTCTTCAGCCCGTTCCAAGGGAGCGAGGGCTTGATTGTGTCTTTTGTGAAAAATTCCCCCCCTGAAAAAGTGTACAGCTCATCCTCATTTCCAGTAGTAGTTTCCCTTGAAAACCAGGGCGCTCTTGACATAAAGAGGGGAATTCTTGTGATCGGAGTTGAGGACTTTGGGGAAAAATCAATAGCCGGTGGAAAGGACATAATCTACTTTAATTTATACGGCAAGAACACAAGCAAGGCATTCGGGGGGGAGAAGGATGTGAAGTCATTTACCCTTAAGGCGCCTGAAATTGAAAGCAAGAGCGAGCAGGAGAGCAGTGTCAGCATCAAGACATGCTATCCATATGACACTTTTGCCCAGCTTTCGCTCTGCCTTGACACCGGAATTAATGATGAATCTGATGAGAAAAAGCCATGCGAAATGCAGGAGTCAATTTCTCTTTCAGAACAGGGCGCGCCTGTTGCAGTCAGCCTTGTTGAAATTGGAAAGCTGTTTTCCGATGAAAAAAGCCTCAAGTTTGCATTTACAATCCATGTGAGAAATGTTGGAATCGGATATCCTGTTTCAGAGGATTCAGTTGAAAAATTCTGCTCAAGCGAAAAGTTCAATGAAAAAACAGACAGGGCTTCCTTTGGAAAGGCATCTGTCAAGGCTTATCTTGCGGGAAAGGAGTTAACATGCACTCCGAGAACCAGTGTTGACCTTTCATCCGGCGAAGATTTTGTCACATGCTACACAGAAAGCATGCCCGTAAAGAGCAATGCCTATTCAACTGTGCTCAACATAAAGCTTGAATACGGCTATGTTGAAATAATCACCCAGAAATTCAGAATAATCCGCCCCACATGATTTTAACCGCATCCTGCTAATTTAAAAGGAAAGTTTTATATAATCAAATAATTAAAAATATTATTGGAGAGTAGGAAAAAATGCCAGTTTGCAACATGGAAAAAAACAAAAAAGGCATAGCAAAATATGCTAACATTTCAATAATTGCTCTTATTCTGTTTATTCTTGTTCTCATGAACGGATGCACCTCAGGAGGAACTTCCTCAGCAAAGGGGACTAATCTGAGGACAGGAACAAAGGGGCTTGAAGCAAGCTTTGCAGAAGGAAGCCCTCCAAGCACAATATATGACGGAAACAGCGTCCCATTGAACATAAACATATGGAACAAGGGCGCTGAATCAGCATCTGGAACATTGTATTTTGACGGCTTTGACCCGGGAATTGTCTCAATTCCAACGCAGGTTTTCTTCCCTGCAATTGACGGAACAGAAGCCACAAAGAGCCCCCAGGGCGGCTATTACCTTGTGCAGGTTGGAAACTTTGCGCCAATGCTTCCTGAGGACACTGACAATTACGCATTTTCTCTGCGGGCAACGCTGTGCTATGATTATAAAACCGCAGCATCTGTGCAGATTTGCATAGACGCAGACCCATCAAAGACAGGAAGCAAGGCATGCACTCCCGCAAATCCGTCTCTTGGAGGCGGGCAGGGCGGTCCAGTTGCAATAAGCGCTGTCCAGCAGGATTCAAGCATCGGGCAGACAGTCTTTAAGATAACAGTAAGAAATGTCGGCGGAGGAAGGGTGATATCCCAGGCAAAAGTCGGGCAGTGCAACAGCCTTAGCTATGCTGACTATGATGAAGTGCAGTTTTCAGGAGTAATCTCAAACGGGCAGCCATTGGACTGCGGAAGCAATACAAAGGCAAGGCTCATAAACAATGAAGCCACAATCATATGCAAGACAACTACCAATCCGTCTCGGGGGGCATATTCAACAATTCTTAAGATAAACCTTAATTACGGATACACATACTCAAACATAAAAAATATTGAAGTGAGAAGGATATAAAAAAAGGAATAGAGAGGAAGAATGATGATATATAATTCATGGATGTTGAATTTTTTATTGCCATTCTTATTACTGGACCTGGTATTGCGAGGCTTTGCCCTATACTTTTCAGCACGAGAAGAGCCTAAACCTTGTTGGTTTATAGCGTTGCTAATTTTCAATACACTGGGAATACTGCCGGGTATTTATCTTATTTTGAGGCATAACAAATCAACAAATTTTGAGAAACCTATAAAAAAGGTGAGGAGGAAGCTAAAATGAACAGCAGGGAATTTCTTGGAATTATGATTGTTTTGATGGTGTTTTCTTTCGGATGCGCAGGCACCGGAAGCACAAAGGACAAGAACCCTTTTGTCGGAGGAACAAATGGAATCCTCATCAATTTTATGGAAAGTGCGCCGCCGGCAGAAGTTTTTGATGGAGGCGAATTTCCCTTTGATGCGATAATAACGCTGACAAATGACGGAGAATACACGGTTCCAAAGGAGAAGGTCTGGCTTTGGCTTATAGGTATAGACCCGAATGAATTCGGGCTTCCTTCTAGCGCATTATTCAAGCAGCCAACAGAGGAGCTCATAAAAGTTGAAAGGGACAGTTCTGGAAACAAGATTCCCTCAACTCCCACTGAAATTATATTTACCGGTTTTAATTACTATGGGCATTTGACTGGCGATGTCAGCTATAATATAATAGCATCGCTGTGCTACAATTATGAAACAACAGCAAATGCAAAGATTTGCGTAAAGAGCAACCTTCTGGACAGCTCAGAGACAGTATGCAAGCTCAACGAGAAAAAGACAATATACAGCTCTGGAGCTCCTATTCAGGTAACATCTTTTAGTGAAAGCGTGAGCGGGAAGGACAGGATAAATTTTGAGTTCAAAATTGAGCAGAAAGGCAATGGAGTTGTCTTCAAAGAAGATGTTATCTGCGCTGACAAGTTCGCCAACAGAAACAGGGTTTTTGTCACAGTAAACACTGGAATGACAGGAACACTTTCC